>JAZFUB010000120.1:0-4022 GCA_036447015.1 Thermoguttaceae bacterium
GCATCCTTGTACTGATTGATGCGAGTCTTCTTTTCCTTGATGACGGCGTCGAAGGTGGCCCGAATGACGGCGGGATTCGTCATCAATGTCTGGCGTGCCTTATCGATGCGGCCGGTAAACAGATAGCCGACCGCCCTGAACCAACGCCCGATTGCTCGAAACATCTCTCGTCCTCCTTATTCGAATTCAGTTGTGCTGTACGGTTTGTCAGCCTGCGGATCGTTTTCCCACGAGGCCATTCTTTCCTCGGTGCGTCGGGCCACTCGGATGGCTTCGTCCAATTCCTCGCGCAACCGGCCCAGGTTATCCTTGTTTTTCTTTCGTGTGAACGCGAAAAACTGTTCGATCGTCGTGCCGAGATGCCGAATCGTGTCGACGACCTCCTCGACGACCTCGTCACGCTGTGCGAGCATCTTCTGCTTGGCCTCTTTGCCGAGTGTCCGCGAAGTTTGCCAGAGTTGATACGACACCTCCAACTGGGCTACCGAGGTGCGAAAGAGCTCTTCGACGATCTCCAGGATTTCGTGCGTGCTTCGGTTGATTTTGCCGCTCTGGACGTCGCCGACGAACTTGCCGTAGAGTTCTCGCAACTGCCGCAGGCTCTCTTGCGTGCGGGGATCCCGATCCTTTCTCAGGCGGTTGTCCAGGTCGTCGAGTGCCTCCTCCTGTTTGTGTCGCTGTTGCTCGTGAAGGAATTCGTACGCATTGCTCGTAATGTCTTCCAGGCCGAAGATCAGTCGGGTCGCAAACCAGCCCATCCCACCGAGGAGGCCCGCCAACCCGAGCATGCTCAGCGCCGGGCCGCCGTCGATCGCCCAGGAAAGGATCAGGGCGCTAACGCCTCCGACGATCGGCAGCAGCGTGCTCGGCGATGCGAACAGATCGAGCAGCACCTTCCTGCGAACGTCCATCGAGTCCTTCTCCGGCCGGCTTGGCCCTAGTCGGTCCGGTCATCTCATCCATTGGGTGTCGCGTCAATAGGGCGTCTGGCCGAGCACGAACGAAACGGACGTCGCTCCACTGGGCGTGCCCCCGACGGCGCGCACGCGATTCTTGTTGATTCCACTACGAGTCAGATATTGCTCGGCGGCCTTGGCGCGATCCAGGGCCAATTGCGTGTTCAGTTCGAGATCTCCCCGCAACGAAGCATTGCCTCGAATCAAGACGTAGTACTGCGGCCACGTCTGCAATTTCTGCACCAAGTCGTCGAGCATAATCTGGCTTTTCTGAGTCAGTGTAGTCGTTCCCCGCGCAAAGACAAGAGGTGGCACCTCCATTGTGCCGACCGGCACGAGCCCGTCCCACTCGAGCTGGGAGAGGGCCGGCAGTTCGCTGTCGTCGCGGATCGACTCCGCCCCGGGGTGGAAATTCATGTCTTGCAGCCGCCGCAGGACCTTGTCGTAGTAGAGGAGGTGCGGCCTCCCGTCGGTCGGGTCGGTCGATATCCCACCCGAGCGGAGCAGGACGGCGTCGATATTGTCGATCATGTCTTCCAGGTGTTGCAGGCCCGTGCCGTCGTGGATTCCGAAATGGGCGTAGTTTTCCTGCGTATTCTTCCACCAAACCCCTTCGACGAGGTGCTCCGCCTGCGAGGGCGTCAGCGGCGCGCCGAGCGTCCGAGCGTCGTCGAGAACCAGTTGGACCATCTTACCGTGGTTCGCGAAAAACGCGCGAAAATACGCCTCGACGACGTCGGCAACGGCGTCCGGGTTCTTTGCCAGGAAATTGCGACCCGCGACGATCACGTCGACGATATAGCCGCGGAACTTCGAACTGTCGACGACCACATGGGCGTTGGGGTTTTCCAGGACCTTGCTGACGTACGGCTCCCAGAGCACGAAGACCTGATGCGTGTCGGGATCCGCCGTTCGGTATCGCTTGTAGACGTCCTCGGCGTCGGCCGCGTGGATGAACGGGTCCGGCCCGAGGGCGTCCAGCTGGAAATGAGCCACCACGACGCGTGCCAGCGTCTCGCTCGGCGAGTCGGGCGTGAGCACGAACTTGGTGCGGGGATCGTTCAGCGCGTCGACGTTGGGGATCGCTTTCTTGTAGGCCACCATGGCGTCGGCGCCCCGGGTTTCGTCGATGACGGCCACGATCGTTGCGGGCAACTCGCCCAGGTCGGCGCTGGCCTTGATCAATGCATCGATCGTGAACACCGCCATCTGCACCTCGCCACTCTTTAGCGCTTCGATCCGCTCGGAATAGTCGGCCGCATCGTCCACCAGATCGACCTTGATCCGCTTCTTGGCCAACTCGTTGCGAAAATCCTGGCTGCGAAGGACCGCGTATCCGGAGAACGAATCCAAGGCGAAGTCGATCTGATGTCGATACCGCGAATCGGCGCTCGTTTTGCCCAACTGCTGTTGCTCGCGGGCTGGAGCCAAATAGAGCCTCCACACGGCGGCCCCGACACCGAGCACCACGAGCCAGAGCAGGCAAACGGCCAGCAGCTTTCCTTTCGTCATGTCATGGCTCCTTCAGGAACGGGGCATCAATAACAGTCGTTGTTCGCTCCGAGGTTGTGAATCGTTCGGAAACAACCTGTACGATGGGCCTCCGAGCCCGTCGAGTCCACGGAATTTCGACTTTTCGACGGGCTCGGAGGCCCATCGTACGCATTGATTCACGATCTCTCCGCGAACAAACGTCTTTTCGCGAGGCGAAAACCGACCATCCGCAACAGCCATTTCTTCCCTGATCCTTACCTTGCCTTGCTTGGGCTTACCACTTACCGGAAACTACTTGCGTCTGCTTGCCGTGAACAAAACCAGAAAGAATCCGCCGATCACCAGAGCTACTACGAGAAGCCCTATCACAGCGACACACGCAAAACCGGCCACCGGCGTTACCACACGAACGCCGCCCGACGTTTGAGCGCCGCTGACAGTCGGCTCGCCAGCCACGATCGGCCCGTCGCCGGCCGGCTCGTCAACTCCGATCGCGAACTGGACGACTGGGCGTTCTTCGCCGATCGGATGGTTCTCCGACGTCGCCAGGGCCTGCAAAGCGGCCGCAGCGACTTCCGACGGGATAGCGGCGATCAACTCGAAGTCCGACTCGTCGGCGTCGCCGCTGCTGCCGGTGCTCTCGGCGAACACCTCGGCCAACGCCTGGGCCAGCGAGGCGGGGTCGTCGGCCTTCCGATACGAGTGAACCTTGGTGGCCAGGCTGTGATCGGCGGCCATGTCCACGCCGATCACGTCGACCCAAATACCGCGAGCGAGGATGTCGGGCAGGTAGGTCTCGACCAGTTCCGCGTCGTTTGCCTCGCCGTCGGTGACGATCAGCAGGCGGTACGAACCGTAGTGCTGCTCGGCCCGCAACGCGAGAATCGCGTCGGCGGCCGTCTTCATCCGCTCGCCCAACGGCGTCATCCGGGTGGGCTCGATCTGCCGAATCCGCCGGCCGATCAGTTCCGCATCGACCGGCCCGAGCGGATAGGCCCAGTGTTGCGCCCCTGCCTGGCCGTTGAGCAGCACGACGCCGACTTGGGCATCGGGGGGCAACCCTTGCAACACGGTCGCCAACGCTTGCTTGGCCGCCTCCATCTTGGTCAGGCTCGTATCGCTGCGCATCCGGTCGCTCATCGAACCGGAATCGTCGAGCACCACGACGACGTTTTCGCCGCCGTGGGCCACGGCGGACGAGAAGAGCAGGCTCAGCAGGATCGTTGTTCGGAACATTCCGTTACTCCTGTGCCAAATTGCGGTTTGTGGAGTTGCATGTTGTCGGGCTCCATCAGCCCATTCGAAAACCGGCCGCACTCGATCAGAAATCGAAGTCCGATGCCTTGACTGCCTCGGCAGGCACTTTGACGATCCGGAACTCGACGCGCATGTTTTGCATCGCCTCTTGGATATTGCCGGGCTTGGAAATCAACGGCTCCAGGATTCCGGCACCGACCGGCTGAATCTGCGTGGCGTCGAGTGTGACGCTCTGCTGCTCGGCATAGGCGACGATCTCTCGACTGACCGCATTGGCACGAGCGAGGGACAGGTTCAGCGCGGCCTGCATCGTCG
>JAZFUB010000121.1:0-2813 GCA_036447015.1 Thermoguttaceae bacterium
AGAACTGCAGCACGTCGACCGTACGCATGGTTGGGTCCAGCACGGTGAATCTCTTCTCGAGCATATCGGCCGGCATCTGTGCCCTGTGGGGCGCGTTGCACGGGGGGGCCAACGAGGCTTGCGTCAAGATGCTCGAAGCGATCCACGAGGACAACGACAGTCTGGGGAAGTGCGTCGACCGAGCGAAAGATCCCAACGACGACTTCCGCCTGATGGGATTCGGGCACCGCGTCTACAAAAACTTCGACCCAAGAGCCCAGATCATCAAGGAAGTCTGCCACAAGCTGCTCGACAAACAGCAGCGAAAAGACCCCCTCTTCGAGTTGGCCCAGGAACTCGAGGCAGTGGCCCTGTCGGATCCCTATTTCATCGAGCGAAAACTCTATCCGAACGTCGATTTCTACAGCGGGATCATCTACAGCCTGATGGGCATTCCCAAACAGATGTTTACCGTCCTGTTCGCTCTGGGACGGCTGCCCGGCTGGATCGCCCATTGGCGAGAGATGCACATGGCGCCGGGCGGAATGCGGATTCACCGCCCACGCCAGCTCTACACGGGCTCGGCCGAGCGGAAATTCGTACCGCTCATCAAGCGGTAAAGTCTTCCTAGACTACCACTCATCATGCGGCTTAACGCGTCTACTAGCGTTGTACATTTGCCGCATCCCCTACGCTCCTCTTTATCTGCATCTTGCCGAAAGTTCGCACAGGGCGACGCCCTGATTCGGCCGATCATAGGAGTGAGGGCCGTTGCGCAATGGCGAATCTCGCGTTGCGCGATACAGATCCGTTCGATTGTCACTGTCGGGTGATTCGTATGATGAGAACTTTCTTTCCAATTGTGTTGGGGCCAATTGTGCCGGGGCCAATTGTGCTGGGGCCAATTGTGCTGGGGACCGTCTTCGTTGGACTGTCGCTGGCGGTTTCACCCCTTCTTGCTCAGTCGCTCACGCAATTGACGCCAACTCGCGTCATCCAGGTTGGCTCCAGCAGTGAAGTCTCCACCAGTGAACTCGACGCTCGGGCGAACCATCGCATCAATGCCAAAAGTGCGGCCCAAAACGGCGCCGCACGGATCGAGTCGGTCGTTTCCAGCATCGCACTTTCCGCCGAAGGCAAGCTGCTGGCCGTCGCCGGCGACGATCACCTTATGCGCATCTTCGACACACGCAGCGATCAACAGTTGCACCGACTGGCGGCCCATGCCGATTGGGGACGCGTCGTCGTGTTTCATCCGGGCAGCAAGGCGGTAGCCACCGCCGGCGACGATCGGGTGGTCCGGACGTGGGAAGTGTCGAACGACCGAAGGCCGCGCGAGCTGGCCACGCATCCGCAGCCCATCCATACGCTGGCCTATAGCCCCGACGGCGACGTGCTGGCCGCCGGGGGATTCGAGGACAAAGTGCGCGTCTACCGTCACGACGACGGCCGGTTGCTCCGCACCTTGGACGCCGCCGGACGGGAGGTTCGTCACTTGATCTTCTCGCCCACGGGCTCCCACATGGCGGCGGTGGGCCGCAACGGCATCGTGCGAATTTGGGAGACGTCGACCTGGTCCGTCGCGGCCGATCTCGTGGACGGTTCCCGTGCAGCGCAGGTTTTGGCGTATTCACCCGAGGGAACTCACTTGGCAGCGGCCGGGCGGGCGGGCGTGATTCATTTGTGGAACTTGCAGTCGGGCGAATCGACCGAGATCGCCATGCCCAGGCAGACCGGCACCGTGTCGGCAATGCTCTTCTGCTCGGAAGACGTGTTGGCCACGGGCGGCTCGGACAACGTCATCCGGCTGTGGAATCTCGGCACCCGGCAGCAGCAGAGCCGTCTGGTCGGACATACCGGCTCGATCACTTCGCTCGCCTACGATCCGTCGACCACCCAACTGTTCTCGGGCAGTTACGACACGACGGTGCGCGTATGGCAATTGAGCGGTACAAACTCAGAGGAACTATCGCGGCGCGACGATCTTCGCTATGGCGATCCGGTCGGTCGATAATCGTTCGACCGGCACTGCTTCAGTGCGAACATGCCGCCTATCGAAACGACAGGGAGGTTGTTGTGGGTTTGTTACGGAAGAATCGCAAGTCGAACGGTCGGTCTCGGACCGCCAAAACCGCGCCGCGTGCCGTCGAGAGCAACGGCCGGTCGCGGATGTGTCGCTTCGAGCGCATGGAGTCGCGACAGATGCTGTCGGCCGACTTCTCGCCGATCCAGATCGGGGCCGTCTACTTCGAAGACGCTATCGGCATCGACGCGGGCGGCGACCTGATCGAGATTACATGGGTCGGCGGCGCCCCCAATACGCAACTGACCGAACTGATTATCGACACCGACAAACGCAACAACGGCGAGCTCAGCGACGGTGATCCGTTCTTCGACGTCGACGCGAACCCGCCCGGCACCTCCGGGTCGTCGCCGTTGATCATCGACACGCAGAGAACGACCGGCATCGATCACATCGAAGATCCGATCATTTCGGTCGACGGCACGAAGCTGGTGATGCGGTTCACGGGCTTCGATCCGGGCGACCGGCTGGTCTTCAGCGTCGACGTCGACGAAGAGGGCTATCCCACCACGCCGCTGGTCGAGGGCAAGGAGTTCCAATACTCGCGATTGCAGGCCACCTTTGCCGCCGAGAACTACTTCGACGCCACGGGCATCGACGATTTCCTCGACGCCTACGACGACAAGCTCCGGGGATCCGGCTTGGAACTTCCGGCGGACCGCTATACGCCGGCGGATGAAGATCCCTTGCCCGACCAAACGGCCGGAGCGATCTTCCAGGTCGAACAGACGCTCCTGCCCACGATCGTCGA
>JAZFUB010000122.1:0-10955 GCA_036447015.1 Thermoguttaceae bacterium
TGGCCCGACGGCAGGAGACCTGGTTTCGCAGCCTTAGTGAATGCCGGTTCATACCGATGACCGATTCGAGCGCCCCGATGACGATTGTCGATCGAATCATGGAAGCCGGACAGGGCGCCCAATAGCCGGTAACCACCCCGAAAGAGTGTTGCTTCGGGTAAACACGGACCGCGTCGCAGCGTTGCGTCGGTTCGCGAATCACACCATCACGATGCCGCATTCCCGTTGCCCGGCGACGCATCAGCCGTCGTAACTCTGTTCCGAGAAAACGCTTAGTCACTCGCTTGCCGTAGGCCACGAGAGATTGGCATGCGAAGTGCTCCAATCCGATGACTGAAAGTTTTCCCATCGTGCAGTACCGGACAGGCAAATACCGGATAGCCGGCCGAAGGAACAGAGATCCTTTCCAGCGGGGAGCAACCCATGAAGCGTTTTGGATCGGGCGTGGTGATCGTGGCTGTCGCCGTTATTCTGGCGAGTCTCCTGGCCGCCAGGGCGATCCCCCGGCAGGACCTGCTGCCGCAAAGTCTTGAAACGCTGCGTCTTGAAACGCTGCCGAGCGGCACTGTGATTGATGAGGCTCAGATCGATCAAACGGCCGACGGCTGTTCTCCCATCCCACCGACGCCAAAGCCGACAGCGACCGTGTCGACGAATCAGCCGACCCTGGCTCCGCCGGAATCCTCCGCCTTGGCCGCCCAAGCAACCTACGAGCGTCATCCCCGCGGTCAAGTGATTTCCGTCCGGGTCGAGGTCGAAGGGACTCCGTAGCGAGCAGCCTAAGTCATCGCTGCAAACCGACCGAAAACGACCGAACTGAGCGCTCGCAAGCCCGGCAGTTCTTCGGGCGTTCGGTCTCGGATCACTTGCGGATCGATGTGGTCCAACGCGTCCACTTCGCGCCGGTTCTCCTCCTGATCGAGCCAACGGTCGATCATCCGGGCAGTCACTTCGATGTGAAACTGAAACGCATAAGCGTTCTCGCCGTAGCGAAAGGCCTGATTCTCGCACAGTTCACTTCGCGCCAGCAGCACGGCACCGGCCGGCAGATCGAACGTATCGCCATGCCACTGGAAAACGGTTTGGTCTCGGGTGCACCGGGTCAGCAGCCGATCTTCCTGCGCCTCGGGCGTCAACTGCAATGGATACCAGCCGATCTCTTTGACCGGGCTGGGTCTGACGGCGGCTCCGAGGGCTTTGGCTAGCAACTGGGAGCCGAGGCATACGCCCAACACGGGCAGGCCCCGATCGACCGCTTCGCGAATCCAATCGATTTCGGCGGCCAAGAAGGGGAATTCGTCCGTTTGGTCGACGTTCATCGGCCCGCCAAGCACCACCATCCCGGCCGACTGCGAAATATCCGGTTGGCGAGGGATCCCCCGGAAGAGTTTCAGATACTCCCACGGGAGCCCGGCCTCGGTCAGTGCCGTCTCGATCGTGCCCAACGTTTCGTGCGGCACGTGCTGGAGAACGAGAATCGGTTTCATGGTGACCCGTTTAGCGTCCACCCGGCCGGTCTTTGCGCTGCAGGAAGTACGGGCGTTTCACCGCGCGATGGGCCGGCGCATCGAAGCGGAGCCGGCGATTGCTTGCGTCAGCCGGTTTCTGCTCAGGCTGTTTCTTCTTGGCCGGTTCCATGAACATTCCCTATTTCCCAAAGAATCCGAAGGATCGCCCGAGCTTACCACTATCGCATGCCGATTGGCAAGGGCATCCCGGTCTAAGGCCCCCCTTTCGCCTTTTTTGCCCATCTGTTAGTCTGTTCGGTGATCTGCTGAAATGCTGCTGAACTGCCCTCGCTAGTCCCTAACCCCCCAAACCCCCATGGTCAAGGCAACGGAACCGATTCCCACCTATTCGCTCGATAAGAAACCCCACCGCAAGAAGTTGGGCCCGGACGAGGTGCTCTGTAGCTATTGTGCGGCCAAGTGCTGCTGCTACTTCGCTCTGCCGATCGACGAGCCCGAGTCGTGGGAGGAGTTCGAGTACATCCGCTGGTACCTGCTGCACGAACGGGCGACCGTGTTCATCGAGGAGGATAGTTGGTACCTGCTGGTCCACAACCGGTGCAAACACCTGGGCGACGACAACCTGTGCGGCGTCTACGCCACCCGGCCGCAAGTCTGCCGCGACTATACGACGAAGATTTGCGAATACGAAGACGAGTGGGTCTACGATCATTACTGGGAGACGGCCGAGCAGGTCGAACAGTACGCCGAAGCGGTCCTCGGCCCGCGAAAGGGCCACGGTTTCCGCAGCCCCCGTCCAAAGCCCGGAAAGTGAAGTGTGGTAGCGTGAGCAAGCAAGAACGAATCACACCCAGAACACTCAAGGGTTTTCGCGATTATCTGCCCGCGGTGATGATCCCGCGCGAACGGTTGATCGACACCGCACGCCGCGTGTATCGCTCGTACGGGTTCAGCCCGATCGACACGCCGGCGTTGGAGTATCTCGAAATCCTGGCCGGCAAGGGTGGCGAAGAGACCGACAAGCAACTCTACAAGTTCCAGGACCACGGCGGCCGCTGGGTCGGGCTGCGGTTCGATCTGACCGTGCCGTTGGCCCGATTCGCCGCACAGCACATCGGCCAACTGGGCACACCGCTGAAGCGATACCATATCGCCACCGTATGGCGAGGCGAAAACACGCAACGGGGCCGCTATCGCGAGTTCATGCAGTGCGACTTCGACACGATCGGCACGCGATCCACGGCCGCCGACATCGAGACGGCCCTGGTCATCCACGACCTGTTCCACGCGATCGGCTTCGACCGGTTCACCATCCGGCTGAACAATCGCATGGTGCTGACCGGCCTGCTCGAGCGGCTCGACCTGGCCGATCGGGCCGTGCCCGTGCTCCGCGCGTTGGACAAACTGGCCAAGATCGGGCCCGAAAAGGTGGCCATGGAAATGACCCAAACGGCCGGCTGCAGCGACGACCAGGCCGAGCAGATCGTGCGGCTCTCGGAGATTCGCGGCACCAACGAGGAGATCCTCAAGCAGCTCGAGCCGCTGATCGCCGGCAGCGAAATGGGCGAGACGGGCCTCGGTAAACTGAAGGAGATCGTCGACGGTGTCGCGGCGGCCGGTGTCGCGGCCGATCGGATTACGCTCGATGTCTCTATCGCCCGGGGGCTCGACTATTACACGGGCACGGTCTTCGAGACCTTTCTCGACGCCCTGCCGGGCATCGGCAGCGTTTGCTCCGGCGGGCGATACGACAATCTGGCCGAGCTTTACACCAAGCAGGAGCTGCCGGGCGTCGGGGCCTCGCTCGGGCTGGACCGTCTGCTGGCGGCCATGGAAGAGCTCGATATGATCGAAAAGGTCGCCACGCTCGCACCCGTCTTCATCCCCTACTTCGACAAAGTCCGGCTGCACGACTACCTGAAACTGGCTGCCACATTGCGGGCCCAGGGCATCGGTGTCGAGGTCTTTCCCGAGCCGAAGAAACTGGGCCAACAACTGAAATACGCCGACCGCCGCGGCTTCCGCATCGCCCTGATCGCCGGCGACAACGAGTTCAACGCCGGCACATGCCAACTGAAGGATCTCGAAAAGGGCCAACAGCAAGACATCCCACTGGAAGAAGACGCAGCCGAGTTGGTCGCCGCGATCAAGAAGGTTCTCGAGTAGTGAGCAAACAAAGGCGTCAAGCTACTTCTTTGGCAACACTTCGGAGTCGGCGTTTTGCGGACGGATCGATTCGAAGTAGCGGCGGATCGTCTGGCGATGGCCCAACGGCAACGACTCGCTCTGAAGCACGGCTTCGGACATCTTTTGAAACTTTTCGTACTCCTCGCGATAGGACCGCGCGGCCTGTTGGCGACCGTCCGGAGCATGGAAGACCGCCTTTTCCGAGGGACCGTCGCCTTGTGTGCCGGTGATGTCGCGCCGGTTGCGATTGCTGTCGATCGAGGTCGCTTCTTCACCAAGCGGTTTGCCGCTGGCTCCGAGTCCCCAGGTGTTCTTCGGGCTGTCTGACTTCGCAACAGAACTGCCCCCGTTGCCATTGCCGCGACAGGCGCCCTTGCACTCGGCCAGTTTCCCGAGTTGGCACCCGAGACACTTGGCAATCCCTTTTCGCAATCCCTGCTTGCGGCACAGCCCGGCCAGTTTGCATGCGCCGCTCTTGCATTTCGACTCGTCGCCGGACTCCAAACCTTCGCACAACAAGGTCGTCGCGTCGGACAACTGGCCCTGGTTGGCGTCTTGCATGTCCTGGAGAACCTTGGCGAGCTTCTTGGTGATCGTCTTGGCCTCTTTCGGAGCAATTTGCGACGGATCGATCCGTTCGAGTTGTTCGGCCGCCTTGTTGTATTTGCCTTCTTGCAGCGACTTTGCGGCGGCGCGCATGGCCTCGGCCGGGGCCATCGCTTCGGCGACGGCTTGCAATGCGGCATCTACGGCTTCCAGGTTGTACTCGGCCATGGCGGCGGCGATGGCGGCCTGCATCTCGGAGAGCTTCGCCAGCGCATCGCGATGGTCGACGCCCGGTTCTTTCATTTCCGCCACCAACTCCTTCAATTCGTCGACAAGCTTTTCGAGTTTCTCATCGGGCTCTTCCTTGGCCAGTTCTTCCAACTCCTCGATCATCGATTTTTCGAGGCTTTCGGCTTCCTGGACGATCTGGGCCAGGGGCTCGGCGGGTGCCGCTTCGGCCACCGCGCCGCTGGGCGGAATCAAGGTCAACCCGACGGCCACCGCCAAGGCAACCAGCGCATAGGGCAGCGCCCGCGGCATCTTCAACGGAACCACTTGCCGGGCGTCGATTTGGCGAAGATGATCGATCGTGTCGGTGATCTGCAACTCGTGTAGGACGGTTGCCTGGTCCTTGTCGAGAAAGGCCAGGGCCGTCTCGGCGCGATCTTTCAGTCGGTAGTGCGAATCGACCGCCACGGCTGCCGTTTTCCAACCGCGTCGCCACACAAGCCCCGTCAGCAAGCCAAGCATCAGCCCGGCGGCGGCAAGTACGATGGGAACCGCCGGCGACAGTTCGACGCCCAGTAGTCTGAGGCCCGCCGGCAGTACTGCTGCAACGGAACCGATCAACAGACCGACGGCCCCGGTCTTTGCCACAAACAGCCGATGCTGTCGGTTGCGAACCGGCTTCAATCGACGATGCATGCGTTCGGTCATGGCAGTGCTCCTTTTCGCCAGAGAACGAAGGAAGACGTCTCACGTGCAATATAACCAATTGTTGGGGTCAAGGGCAAGTCATCCTCGTTGGTCGGCGGTCCTGAAGATGAGTGAAAAATCGATCCTCCGCAGGGCAACATCGGCCAAGAACAGGGCGGCCGCGACCATCAGCAGGTAGGGCCAGAGTGGTTCGGCCCGGTCGGCCGTCCGATCACCGGGGTCGAAAACGGCTTCCGGCTTCGGGTCGTAGGTGCCGGAAGTTACCTGGGAGATCTTGCGTAGAAGCTGCTTATCGGTCGGTCTGAGCCGCAATTCGTCGGGATAGCCGACGACCAGCCCTCGGGTTTGACGGAACGTAAGTTTTCCCTGATTTTGTTGCGACATCTCGAGGTGGTAGGTACCCTGGCGTGCGGTTTCAAATTGTGCCACGTAGCGACCCGGGGCAGTTTGGGTCATTGGGAGCTTCCGAGTCCCCAATTCGGGGCTGACGATTGTCAGTGTGGTCTCGGCCTTGTTCAAAAACTGTCCGGCGGCGTCGACCGCATCGAGCGATACGGTGGCCTGGCGTCCCCGACGTTTTACTTCGACGAAGACACCTTTCGCTTCGCTCTTGCGCATCGCATGGCGAACGATTTGGGCCCAAAAGGTGTTGAACTTCGGCCAGGAGAGCCACTCGGCGGCCCAGCGGTTCTTGGCGTCGGAGGTGAACGCCACGGTCATCCCCAGGCCGTAGCGCCACCAGACCAACAGCGGTTCGCCCGATTCGGAAGCCAGGATGAACTCGCTGGTCGGCTTTGCCCGGGTCACGACGAACCCCAACAGGAAAGGTGCCGACTCGATGTCCAGACCGTTGAGTACTTCGGTAGGGCGGACGATCTGCGGCACGAACGGCTGTTCGTTGATCGCCGATTTGCTGGCGGTGACCGTTTCCTTGGCGAAGATCTGCGGGACCGTTTGCGGGTCGTCGCAGTAGTAGTAGCGGCCATTGCCGATCCGGGCGATGTTTTCCAGCAACGGCTGATCGGCCCCGTTGCCGACGGCGACCGTCGAGACGGTCATCCGGGCCGAGGCCATCTGCGAGGTAATGCCTTCGAAATCGCCCGGTGACGAATGCCCGTCGGTCAGCAGGATGATGTGTTTCAGTTTGGCGGCCGTGGCGCCGAGTGCCTCGAAGGCGTCGGCCATGGCCGGATAGATGTTGGTCCCCCCGCTGGCTTCGATGGTGCTGATGCGATCGATCAAGTAGTTTTTGTCCGACGCACTGTGGACCTCGCTGACCCAGTAGCTTTGCCCGTCGAATGCGACGACGCCGACCTGGTCTCTGGGGCCGAGCAGTTCGACGGCGCTTTTTGCTGCGTCCTTGGCCAGCTCGATCTTCATACCGCCCATCGACCCGGACTTGTCGATGATCAGCACCATGGCGAGGCTGGGCTTCTCTTTTTCCTTCTCGAAGTCGCTACGAACCGGGAGGATTTCTTCCAGGATCGTCTTGTAGTATCCTCCGAGCCCGAACGATTGATCGCCGCCGAGCATGATCAGCCCACCGCCAAGATCCTGGACGTAGGAGCGGACCACTTCCATCTGTCGGATGGTCAGGTCGGTTGCCGGCACGTTGGAGAAGATCACGGCTTCGTAGTTTTGCAGTCCGGACAACGAAGCGGGGGTTCCCTCGGGCGGACGTACGTCGACCTTGATGTCCTGCTCGTCCAGGGCCCAGACCAGGTGTCTGGTGGTTTTCGGATCGCTGTCGATCAGCAACACCCGCGGCTTGCCGGCCGTGAAGACCAACCCCGAGGCCGTGTTGTTGTCCAACAGGGTGTCCTGGAACCCATGAATCCGGGCGCTGAATTCGGCCATTCGCTCGCTGGGAACGGCCTGCTGAAAACGGAAGCGGTTTTCACCCTTCTTGATTGTTTGCTTGCTGCTTTGCAGTTTATGGGGACCGCGGAAGACGTCGATCGTACCTTGGCCGTCATGGTTCGAATCGACCACCACTTCCACGTTGAACGGCTCGCCCTGTCTGACTTGGGCCGGGACGTTGACCGCCGAGACCTGCACTTCCGGATCGGCCCGGGTCGGCAACGGCACGGTCGAAATCGGCACACCACCGGCCAGCGCCGCTTGCAAGGCGTCGCCCTCCGTCTGGTTGCCGTCGGTCAGCAGCACGACCTCGGGCACATAGAACGGCGGGATCGCGGCCACGGCAACTTCGATGGCGGCGGCCAGGTTGGTCCCTTGGTCCGGTCGGTCGATCTTCAGCGACTCGGGCGAGAATTCCGCCTCGATCCGGCCCGGCTCTTCGGCAAACGACAAGAAGGCCATCTCGTTCTTGCCGACGTGCTGTTGAACCTGCTGGAGAAACTGGATTGCCTTCTCTTGCGACTTTTCGTCGACGCTCATGCTGGCATCGCTCACGAACACCACAAACTTGCGCGCCGTGGGCACCAGCAGCGTCAGGCCCGACAGCGCCAGCACCAAGAGCACGACGACCATCGAACGGATCAGCAACGAGACGGCCCGCTGCCGGCGGGAGAAATCGACCAGGCTGCGGTAAAAGTAATAGACCAGCAACGGCAACACGATCAACCCGGCCAACAGCCAGGGGCGCGTCAGTTCGAGTTGATACGGCACATCGATCATCTCAACTTATCCACCGTCGCTGATACAAGCACCATTCCACGGCAGCCAGCAGCAAAGCCGCCACGATCAAGTAAAACCACAAGGGTCGACCGCCGAACCCGAAGACGTCGGCGGGGGCCTGCTGCTCGAACTCCTTCGCCGGCCGCAGATCGCATTCTTGGGCGTTGGACAGATTGCAGGCGAACTCCAATATCGGCTCGCAGTCGCTTTCCATTTCGCTCTCCCGTTTTGCCGGCCTCCGTTCGATTCGCCAGACGCCGCATTGATCCAGCGGGCCGATCGTCGTTTGGGTTACGTTGCCCGGCAGTGGGCGAGGCTTGCCGTCGGGAGAGAGAAGCACGAACGAGACCTCGGGCACATCCTCGGTATCGCGGGAGGAAACGAGCGATGAAAGATCTACGTCGATCACGCGGCCCGTGGAAATCGCCTCCCGCAACTCGCCCTGGTTGCCCTGAAACCAACCGATGGCGTTGGTGATCATGATCGGGAACGCCGTTCGCAGCGGAAGGTCGCCTTTGGCAAGGTTCACGTTCAGCAGCAACACCTTGCCCTGCGGTCGCTCGATCGTACAGAAGAGCGGGTCTTCGTCGATCGAAGCAACGAGGACCTCGGGCTCGATACTGAAGATCAGCTTCTTGGCCCCGGGCATCAAGACGTTGTCCAACCGCACGTGGGTCATCAGCGGCGAGTCGGACTTCTGCTTCGCGACAATCGGATTCTCCAAGGGACCGCCCAACGTCCAAAGATCAGACGGACCGGCCGGGTCGATGACCAGCACGTTTCCCGAGGGCAACTGCTCGGGCGATTGACGATGATAGACCACCAGCACCTCGGGAGAAACCTCCTGCGGAAGCGTGTCGGTCATCGTCAGGTCGACGATCGGGATTGCTTCGAACACGCGTTGCAGGAACAGGCTGCCATCGGTGACCAGCAACACGGGTTGCCGTTTCGTTTGTGGCAAGAGTGCCACGGCCCGATTGTCGGCCGCCAAGGCGTCCTGATGGTCGATGCGTGCCACCAACCGTCCTCCTTCGGCCGAGGTTTGATCGAGCGTTTTGCTGAAGTGTTCTTCGGCGGCCAGTTTCAGCGGCACCACGTCGACCACCGCGCCGCCAAGCTCGATCTCCAAACGGCATTGAATCGGCTGCTCGGAGAAATTGATCACTTCGACCAGGATCTGATACCCGATCGGGTCGATCAGACTTCGGCGCACTTGAAACTGGGTGATGGCCACGTTTTCGGCCTTGCCGCCGGCCGGCACGATCACCACGTCTTCTGCCGCCGCAAAGTCGGACGCTTCTGCAAAGCATTCGTCGGAGAGGATCACGATCTTGGTGTTGTCGTGATCGGCCAACAATCGCCGGGCCAGCGTCACCGCAGCGGCGACGCCGGTCGGTCCGTCGGTGGCAGGTACGGCGTCGAGTGCGTCGCGCAAGGTTCGCTGGTGCCCCGTCAGGCCGCATTGAACGCGCGGGACGCTGCCGGCCGAGACAATGGCCATCTCGTCCCGGTGGCGAAGTCCCCGAATCTGCCGGCGGCCTTGTTGCTTGGCGACTGCCAGTCGGTTGGGCGCGACGTCCGTGGCGTTCATGCTGGCCGAGTTGTCCACCACCAGCACGATCCGCTGCGCGCGGAGCTTCTCCCAAGAGAAAATCGGATCCATCAAGGCGAAAACCAGCAGCGAAAGGAAAAGCAACTGCACCAACAGCGACAGGAGGTGGCGCAACTGCTGCCATATCGATCGCGGCCGGCTCTCCTCGTAAATCTGGTCCCAGAACATCAAGGTCGAGACGGGCGCCCGGCGCAGGCGAATCTTCAGGATATAGAAGATCACGATGGGGACCGCCAAAAGTCCCCAGAACAGTGCGCTCAGGTTGCCTAGTTCCATCGACCACAAACCTTCTATCGGGGCCTACATGACGGCACCGGCGGTGCGCATCATTTGCAGGATCAATTCGTCAAACGGGACATCCGTCGTGGTTCGCGTGCATCCCAATCCGTACTTGCGGCAATAGCTTTCCACCGACTTCTGGAAGTTGCCGAACACGGTCCGGTATTGTCGCAGCTTTCGCTCGGTGACGGTGACCTTCTTCGTGTCACCCGTCTCGACGTCGTATAGCTCGACGTCGCCGGCCAGGTCCGGTTCAAGTTCGCGCCGGTCACAGATCTGCACCAAGTGGGTTTCGAAGCGGCGGTGGCGCAAGATGTCTACACCGCGTTGGAACCCGGCCGGGTCGAACAAATCGCTGATCACAATCGCCAATCCGGGACGCTGACGCCGATGCACGAATCCGGTGGTCACCCGGGCCAGGTCGGTCACCGTGCCCTGGCTTTCGAGCTGTTCGAGGAACTGCAACAGCGTAAGGATCCGTTCCTTGCCGCGGGTCAAAGGAAAGCTGTCGAGAAGATCACCCGCAAAGGCCGACACCGACACACGATCCAGGTCGGCCAACCCGATGTAGGCCAGTGCGGCCGTGATCCGTCGGGCGTAATCGAACTTCGACGGGTCGCCAAATCCCATGCTCCGAGAACAATCCAGGAACAGGTAGACGTGCAGGTCCTCTTCTTCCTGGAACCGTTTCAACAGCGGCTCGCCCAGTCGGGCAAAGACGTTCCAGTCGAGATATCGCAGGTCGTCGCCGGGCGTGTAGTCGCGGTGATCGGCGAACTCGATCCCTCCGCCCATTTGCATGGTTCGCCGTTGGGCCAACAGTTGGCCTCGAAAGACGCGGCGGGAAACCAACGACAGGTATTCAAGCTTTTTCAGGAACTCTGAATCGAAAAGTGGCATCGTTCTCGTCGCAACCAAGGGCTATTTTCGCAAACAAAACGTCGGACAAATCCGGGCGCTGAACTCCAAGGGCGAGAATGCTGAACCGTTCCGGTTCGACTCAACCGGTCGGCACCGGGTCCCGGGCGGATGAAAGAATGTCGTCGATCACGTCGTCGGTCTGGATTCCCTCGGCCTGCCCTTCGAAATTGAGAATCAATCGGTGTCGAAGCGAGTCATGGGCAACCGCCCGAAGGTCCTCGCGCGAAACGTGATAGCGCTCATCCAGGATGGCCCGAATCTTCGCCGCCAAGATGATCGCCTGAGCGCCGCGGGGGCTGGCCCCGTAGCGGACGAAACGTCGCGTCTTCTCGGCGGCCAACTCTTGTTCCGGATGGGAAGCCATC
>JAZFUB010000123.1:0-7505 GCA_036447015.1 Thermoguttaceae bacterium
TCTCCGTCGGCGATCATGAAGACCGTCTCGATCTCGGGAGCCAGGCGGCGGTTGGCCATCATCATCGTTAGCTCGGCCGGAATATCCGTGATCGGACGCACGCCGCGAACCATCACCCGGGCACCACACTCCTTGACGAACCGAACCGCCAGCCCGGTGAAGTCGTGGATCTCGATGTTCTCGAGATGCGCGGTCGTCACACGGATCAACTCGTGCCGCTCGTCGGTCTCGAACATCGTGCGCTTCTCGATGTTGATCCCGATGCCGATGATCAATCGGTCGAACAGCCGGCTGGCCCGTTCGATCACGTTGAGATGCCCCAGCGTGATTGGATCGAACGTGCCCGGATAGACGGCTATGCGGGGATCGGGATCGCTCATCGGTGACACTCCTTCGAATCGGACGGGCTGCGTCGGTCAAGCATGCACTCTACGCATTTTTGCCCATTCGATCAACCGGTCGGCGGTCGGATGCTACTGGATAAAACGTGGATAACACCAGAAACTACGGCCCGAGACGTCGGCGGCGAGCCGCTGAACGACAAGCGTGACGCTCTTGCAACCTCTGGGGAGGACAGCGTTTATGGAAACGACTGCGGCTACCGCATGGCTGAAGGGTCGAAAAACTGCTACACTCCCCGTTTGGCTGCCGCCGGCACGGCGGCTTCGCCAGCAGTCTGTTTCCCCCTCAAGCCGCTGTGCCGGCGGCAGCTAAACCAGCGGGTGTCGAATTTCGATGTTTGCCGACGACCTTCAGCAATATGGTCCCCAGTCAGCATCGCAGCGGCCACCCACGCCGGCTGCCGCCCGACGGTATTGTTGCCGCTTGGCGCGTCGGCACTACGAGAATTTCACGGTGGCGACTCGGCTCTTGCCGCGAGAACTGCGGCAACACTTCTGCAACGTCTACGCCTATTGTCGCTGGGCCGACGATCTGGCCGACGAGACGGGCGATTCGGACGAAAGTCTGGAACTGCTCGCCTGGTGGGAAGGCGAGCTGCGCGACTGCTATGGCGGCACGACCCGGCATCCGGTGTTCGTCGCGTTGGCCGATACGATTGCGAAGTTCGAGATTCCGATCGAACCGTTCGCTGATCTGCTGGTCGCGTTTCGCCAGGATCAGCGCGTCCGGCGATATGAACGATTCGAGCAGTTGCTGGAGTATTGCCGCTACTCGGCCAACCCGGTCGGACGGCTCGTGCTCTACCTGGGTCGCTGCCATACGCCGGGCCTTGTGCGTTGGTCCGACTCGATTTGCACGGGCCTGCAACTGGCGAACTTCTGGCAGGACGTTGCCCGGGACTTCGACTCGGGGCGCATCTACCTACCCCAGGCCGACTGCCGGCGGTTCGGCTACGACGAGGCTCAGTTTTCACGGCGAGAGCCCAACGAGGCTTTCCGCCGGCTGCTGGCGGCCCAGGTCGAGCGGGCCGACGGGCTGTTGCGAGAAGGGATGCCGCTGATCGCACAGGTATCGTCCGAGTTGCGGCTTAGCGTGGCCCTGTTCCTCCACGGAGGGCTGGCCATCCTCGACGCGATTCGTCGACAGGATTACGATGTGTGGACAGTCCGGCCGACGCTTTCTAAGATGGAGAAGCTCCGGATTGTCGCCGGTTGCTGGTGGCGGCATCGTCGCGGTACTCGTCGCGGTACTTTTCCCCAGAGCGAGTCATGAACCCTTCTCGCGAGGCGATCCAGCGAAGCTACGAGGCGTGCCGTCGGATCAGCCGCGCGGCGGGCTCGAATTTCTTTCTCAGCTTCCTGCTCCTGCCGCGGGCCAAACGCCGGGCCATGGAAGCCCTCTATGCGTTCATGCGACATACCGACGATCTGGCCGACAATCCTCGATCCGTCGAGCGGCGCACCGCCGACCTGCTCCAATGGCGGGCCGCCTTCGAGGACGCGCTGAACGATCGTCTCGGCACGGAACGCCTGCAAAGTTTCCCCCTGCTACCGGCGGTCGTCGATGCGGTTCGACAATATCGGATTCCCGAGCAACACCTCCGCGCGGCCATCGACGGCGTGGAAATGGATCTGCACAAGCGGCGCTACGAAACGTTCGGCGAGCTCGAGCAATACTGCCATCGGGTCGCGTCGGCCGTCGGTTTGGCCTGTGTCCACATTTGGGGGTTTCGCGATCGGGAAGCATTCGAGCCGGCGCGGAAGTGCGGCATTGCCCTGCAGTTGACCAACATCCTCCGCGATGTGCAGGAAGACGCCCGGTCGGATCGCGTCTACCTGCCGCTGGAAGACCTGCGCCAGTGTGACTATCCGTGTGACCGGTTCGTCGAGGAGATGATCCGCGGCGAGGCGGACGCTCGGTTCGATCGGCTGATGTTGCTGGAAATCGCCCGGGCCGAGACGTACTATCGCGAGGGCGCCGAACTGATGCCGTTGCTCGCACCGGATGGGCGGCGAATCTTCGGCATGATAATGTCGACCTATCACGCGTTGTTGGAGAAGATCGAGCGACGACCGCGCGACGTCCTTTCGCGCCGGGTCCGACTCGGCACGCCGAAGAAGCTGCGAATCGCCGCCCGATGGACCCTGTTGCCGTCACGGACACCCACGCTGTCATGAAGCAACCTGACGAAAAACCTGGCGGCCCCTCCGTGGCCATTGTCGGCGGTGGTTTGGCCGGTATGGCGGCGGCCGTCGCTGCCACGGAACACGGGTTGCGCGTGGAACTGTTCGAACGGCGGAAACAACTGGGCGGCCGGGCCGGGTCGTTTCACGATCCGCGAATCGGCCGACCGATCGATTATTGTCAGCACGTCGCCATGGGTTGCTGCACCAACCTGATCGATTTCTGCCGTCGCACCGGCATCGACGGTTCCTTCCAGCGGCACACCGACCTGCACTTCTTCGGACCCAACGGCAAACGGTCCGATTTCGTTCCGGCCGGTTGGCTGCCGGCGCCGTTGCATCTCTTCCCGGCCTTGATGCGACTTGGGTATCTTAGCCTCCGCGAGCGACTGGGGATCGCCCGGGCTCTTTCCCAATTGGCCCGCGATCCGGTTGCCCGCGATGACGACAGTGGGTCGACGATCGGCCAATGGTTACGCCAGCATGGGCAGTCGGATCGGGCACTCGAGCGTTTCTGGTCGGTCGTGCTCGTCAGTGCGTTGAGCGAAACGGTCGATCGGGCATCGACGGCCGCCGCAAGAAAAGTGTTCGTCGACGGGTTCGTCGCTTCCAGAGAGGCCTATGAACTTGAAATTCCCGAGCTGCCCCTGAGCGATCTGTTCGATCGGCGTCTGGGGGCATGGCTTACGCAACACGAGGTGACGGTTCACCGAAGTACGCCGATTCGGCAGGTCGATGGCGACGCGACTCGGGCAACCGGTGTCATTCTGGCGGACGCCACGTGTCGGAAGTTCGATTTCGTCGTCGTCGCCGTGCCATGGCATCGGATCGGCAGGCTGTTGTCCGAGCCGTTACGCGCGGCAATGCCGAACTTGTCAGAGGTGGAAAGCATCCCGTCGGCAGCCATTACGGCGGTGCATCTCTGGTTCGACCGTCCGATCACCGAGTTGCCCCATGCCGTGTTGGTTGGAAAGCTGAGCCAGTGGCTCTTCAACGGTCGGCGGCAAGACACGATCTTGGGCAGCGGCGAGCGGGGACACTATTACCAAGTGGTCATCAGCGCGGCACACAACCTGAACGTTCGAGATCGGACGAAGACCGTCGCCAAAGTGCGGGAAGAACTGGCCGAAGTGTTCCCCGATGCCCGAGCGGCGCAGCTTCTGCACTGGCGGACGACCACGCAGCCGGCGGCCGTTTTTTCGGTTCGGCCCGGGTTGGATCGCGTCCGCCCGACGCAGCAGACCCCCGTCAAGAACCTCGCATTGGCAGGCGATTGGACCGCGACCGGCTGGCCCGCGACGATGGAGGGTGCGGTGCGCAGCGGCTACCTGGCAATCGAAGCGATTCTGCGATCGCAAGGAAAAGAGCAACCGGTCTTGGCCCCCGACTTGCCACGCAGCCGGTTGGCAAGGCTGTTGTTCGGCAATCCCGTTTAGCAGCCGCCGGCACGGCGGCGTTCTTGGCGCGTCGTGCGACGCCGCCGTACCGGCGGCTGCTAAACATGGGAGGATGCGTCTACCCGTACCCACCCATCCCGAAGAAAAGCTGCTTCTTTAGGATTCGGTAGACCCAATAATCCTCGGGAATCTCTTCGCCCGGCAGGTGGTGGCTGGTGCGCTCGATTCCCGCGTCGATCTCGGCCAGGAGGTCGCGGCCGCTGTAGTCCTCGGCCTTGTGGCTGCGGAAGTATTCGACCAGTTCGTGGGGATGTTCGAGGATCACGCATCCCCGGGTTCGCTGCCTGACGAAGTCCTGGAAACCACGCAGGAATTCGCTCTGGTTGATCGTTGCGAACAGGTCGCGGTTGTTGTCGCGGATCGTCTCGGCGGCGATCGACAGCGGCGGGCAAGGTTCGATGCTGCCTTGTGGCCCGAGATGGAAGCCCATACCCAGGGCGGCCGGACAGACGGCCTCGCCGGCCGCGTTCCAGTAGGTGTCGATCAGGATGATCGGGTGTTTGCGCCGCAAGGTCAGCAGCCGACGCCGCAGTTC
Source organism: Thermoguttaceae bacterium (assembly GCA_036447015.1). Taxonomy (GTDB): domain Bacteria; phylum Planctomycetota; class Planctomycetia; order Pirellulales; family Thermoguttaceae; genus JAZFUB01. The sequence continues at coordinate 4,578 of JAZFUB010000123.1, forward strand.
GATCATCTGCTCGCGCTCGACACAAAACTCGGGCGACGGATCGGCCCCGACCGGGCGGTAGACGTAGTACCACAAGTACATCGCCCCGCAGTCGATGAACTGGCGGACGTAGTCGTCGCTGAGCACCTCTTCCATATTGCGGCCGGTGATGGTCGTGGCCACGCCGTAGAGGATCTTCTTTTGCTTCAGCCGTGCGAGCCCTTCCATGGCCGACTCGAAGACACCGTCGCCGCGGCGCTCGTCGTTGTTCGCTTCCAGCCCGTCGATGCTCACCAGCGGCGAAATGTTGCCGGCCCGGCGGATTCGCTCGACGTTTTCTTCGTCGAAAAACATGCCGTTGGTGATGATCTGGAAATAGCAATCCGGGTGTCGGCGAAAGATATCCCACAGCTCGGGATAGATCATCGGCTCGCCGCCCAGTAGCGTGTAGAAATAGGACTTCTGCTTCTTGCCGGCCTCGATCACGGCGTCGACGTCTTCCTCGGACATCTCGTGCCGACTGCCCTCGCTTTCGATCCAGCATCCACGGCAGCGGAGGTTGCAGGCGTTGGTCAGGGCCAGAAACAGGAACGGCGGGAACAGTTCGCCGCGCTTCACGCGCCGCCGATAGGCCGACAAGGTACGGCTGCCCTTGAGCACCCAGAGCCGGGCCGCCTTGAGCGCCAGACGCGGTGAAAGTTCGGTGGCCATTCGATAAGCAAGTCGGGCGAGCATGGGCGTGGGGATCTTGGGGTTGGGTGTTGGGGCTTTTCGCCACGCAAGCGTGTTTAGCGGCCGGGCTTTCCCGGCGCGTTTATGCCGACCAGAGCAATTAAAAAAGCGCCGGGCAAGCCCGGCCGCTAAACGACGATTGCGTAGCGAACCGTAAGTTCCGCGTTTCGCATTGGTTGATTATACCAGTTTCGCAGGCATCCGGCTTCCCGTACCACCCGACGGCGGGTCTGATGGTGCCCTTGGCACTTCCCTCGCACCATTCGACGGTTTAGACTGGAAGGCCCTCGGTTTGCGACACACCATGAGATTGTACGTACCACTCCATGATCGATTTCAACACGCTGCGAAACGCTTATCAAACGGCCCGACAGGATCTGCTGGCCCAGCGTGTGCCCTCGGGACACTGGGTCGGTGAGCTTTCCAGTTCGGCCCTTTCGACCGCCACGGCGGTCAGTGCATTGGCGATCGTTGCCGGAGAAACGTCCGACCCGTCGCGCCGCGAGGCGTGCCGACAACTGGTTGCCCGGGGCATCGAGTGGCTTTGTCACCGCCAGAACGAAGACGGTGGATTCGGCGATACCGACAAGAGCTTCTCGAATATCTCGACCACGATGCTCGTTCGGGCCGCATTTCACTTAGCCGACGTGACCGACGACCATGACACGTTGTTGGCCCGAGCCGATCAGTACATCGATGAGCAGGGCGATGTGCCGGGGCTTCGAAGCCGTTACGGCGAAGATCGAACGTTTGCCGTGCCGATCTTGACCAATTGCGCGTTGGCCGGGTTGGTCTCCTGGGACGAGGTTTCGGCCTTGCCGTTCGAAATGGCTTGTCTGCCGCACCCGCTGATGCGGTTCCTGCGTCTTTCCGTGGTCAGCTACGCCATTCCGGCGCTCGTGGCCATCGGTCAGGCTCGATTTTTCCACCGCAAGCCGCGTAATCCGATCCTTCGCGTCCTCCGACGCTTGGCCGTCGGCCGCAGCCTCGAGGTGCTCCGCCGGATGCAACCGGCCAGCGGCGGTTTCCTCGAGGCGGCCCCGCTGACGAGTTTCGTGGTGATGGGGTTGGCCGGCACCGGACGCGCCGAACATCGGGTGGTGCGCCAGGGCGTGAAGTTTCTGGTCGATTCGATCCGCGACGACGGGTCTTGGCCGATCGATACGAATCTGGCCACTTGGAACACGACGCTGGCGATCAACGGCCTGGCCGCGGTGAACGGTCGGGTCGGTGCGCTGGATTGTCTCGACTGGTTGCTCTCGTGCCAGCACGACCGGCCGCATCCGCTCAGCCACGCGGCCCCGGGCGGTTGGGGATGGAGCGATCTGTCGGGCGCCGTGCCCGACGTCGACGACACGTCGGGAGCCCTGCTGGCGTTGGCCGTGCTGTTGGAGTCGAGCCCGGCGGCGAAGCACGCACGGATCCGCGAGGCCGCATCGAGGGGCGTAAAGTGGTTGCTCGATTTGCAGAACGCCGACGGCGGTTGGCCCACGTTCTGTCGCGGCTGGGGAAAGCTGCCGTTCGACCGTAGCGGAGCCGATCTGACGGCCCATGCCATCCGCGCTCTCAACGCGTGGCAAGACCCGGTCGAAGACAAGGAAATCGACGCGGCCATCGGTCGAGGGCTCGATTACCTCAGTTCCCAGCAACGCGCGGACGGCAGTTGGGTCCCGCTTTGGTTCGGCAATCAGAACCGCCCGGGCGATGAAAACCCCGTTTATGGGACGTCCCGAGTGCTGCTGGCCCTGCGCGACCTGGGCAAGCTCGACGGCGAATCGGGGCGGCGGGGATTGGACTGGCTTGTCGCAAATCGTTGCACCGACGGTGGTTGGGGGGCATGTGCGTCGGACCAGGGCGGTGCGGAAGTGTCCAGCGTTGAGGAAACGGCCTTAGCGGTGAATGCCCTTCTTGCGGACTACGCAACCCCCACGACGCAACCCGTCATTGAGCAAGGACTTCAGTGGCTGACGTCAGCGGTGGCCGAGGGTCGGCATCGCGAATCGGCTCCGATTGGTTTTTACTTTGCCAAGTTGTGGTATTATGAAAGGATGTATCCGTTGACGTTCACGGTCTCGGCCCTGGGTCGGGCCGTGCGTCATTTTGCCCCAGATGCTCATTAGACGTCAGCGCCATCGTCGTTTAGCGGCCGGGGGTGCCCGGCGCGGTTTGGACAGGGGTAGGGGGCACAAAAACGCCCGGCAAACCCCGCCCCGAAAA
>JAZFUB010000124.1:0-7427 GCA_036447015.1 Thermoguttaceae bacterium
TCTTCTACGGGTTTGGCATCTACCCAGGCTCGGAGCCAGTCCCCTTTTTCCACTCCACGTTTACAGACGCTTACGTGTAGAACTCCCGCACTCGCATCAGTACGTCGAAACCTTCGGCCTTTAGACAATCCTCTAGGCAGACCATTGCCGGGTGGTCGGGCTCGAGCAGTTGGTACTTGCGTTTGACCGAGCCGATCACCATGTCGAGGCCCAGCGGCATGGCTTTTGTTAGGAAGGCGCTTTCCAACGGGCCTTTGACCGGTGAACCGTCGGCCCGTTTTGGTGGGAGCATAACGGTAAAATTGCTCAGGCCGACTGATGCGTGGACGCCGGCAAGGTTAGCGTCGTTGTGGATCGACTCCAGTGCGGCGAACAGCCGGTGGATATTGCCTTGTGAATCGCTGCCGAGCGGAGCGATGCCCGGGTCGATGATGCAGTCGTTGTTCGTCGTGCCGTCGCACCGGTCGAGAAAGGTGGCCACGAGCGACTTGGCCGCTTCGTACGTCTCGCCGGCCGTGTGGCAGGGGCTCGATCGGCCGTCGACTTCGTGTTCCGAGACCAGCAGGATCGGTTTGAAGGGCTGGAGCTTGTAGAGATCGAACATCTCGGCACGCAGCGACGTGACCGAGTTCAGCAACGGCACTTGTCCGCCCGCCCGCTTAGGGTCGTACGCTTCGAGACCGGCCCGGGCGATTTCAGGGTCGGGCGTGTCGATCGAGAGCGGTTTCGTGGTGACCTGTTGGACCTTTGCGACCAATTCGGCCATGAACTGGGGCGAGCGGCCGCCCACATTCACGTCGATATAGCCGGCGCCCCGCTCGTCTTGAAGCCGGGCCAACGCGAGCAACCCATCGATGTCGTTCGCATCGAACAGTTTCTTCGTCAAGGGGACCGAATCGTTGATCGACTCGCCGATAATGGTCAACTGATCGATGGCCATGACAATGGATTCCTTTCTCTCAGCGCAGGCAGAGAGCCGTAGGGTGCGTCTGGACGCACCATCTTGAAATCAGGAGTTGGATGGCAGTCCATGGTGCGTCCAGACGCACCCTACGATTCTTACTCGGTCAGCTTTCTCACGAGGCTGACGGCCGCGCTGGCGTTGTCGCTGTAGCCGTCGGCACCGATCTCGTCGGCATACTGCTGGGTGATGGGGGCTCCGCCGATCACGACTTTCGTCTGTTGGCGGATGCCGGCCTCTTCCAGGGCGGTAACGACGCCCTTCATGACGGTCATGGTCGTGGTCAACAGGGCCGAGAGGGCGACGACCGTTCCCTCCTTCTCCTTGGCGACCTCGACGAACTTCTCGGCCGACACGTCGACACCCAGATCGACGACTTCGAACCCACCGCCTTCGAGCATCGAGGCGACCAGGTTCTTGCCGATGTCGTGCAAGTCGCCCTGGACGGTTCCGATCACCACCCGGCCCGCCGATTCGACGCCCGCTTCGACCAGCAGCGGCGAGACCAGCTCCAGCGCGGTTTTCATGGCCCGGGCCGCGATTAGCAACTCCGGCACGAAGTATTCGTTGCACTCGAATCGGTTTCCGACCTCGGCCATGGCCGGGATCATATACTTCTGAACGATCTCGCTCGGATCCGTCTTGGCCTCGATGGCTGCCTTGGTGACTTCCTCCGCCTTCTTGGCGTCCCCGACCAGAATGGCATCGTAGAGTTCGGAATAATCAGACATAACCGGCTCCCCTATCATCAATGGTTGATACTCACAAGTCGGTCATCCTAACCGGTTTCGGGGTAAGATGCTAGTGGTCTCATTGCACTTGAGTTTCTGGGGCGCGGCACCCGCACAACAGGCTCAAAGGATTGCCACACAATGACTTACGTTCGTTCTCGACCGACCGATCGCGTGCCTCACGGGCGGCAGAGGGGGCGATGGCAACGGTTCTGTCGCCCCTTCGGGGCTTTTGATTGCGTTTTTGCGAGCATTCCCAGGGCTTACGCCCTGGGCTATTGACTGTCGCCCCTTCGGGGCTGGAATCGCCTGCCACAAACTGCCGACAGGCCCCGAATATCGTGGCCTTTTGCAGCGGCGGACGGGCTGTGGTATACTCGGCCGGGTCTATTCGGATGTTCGCCCCTTCGGAGAATCTGTCATGAGTTCGATGCTATCGAGACCGTCGGCCGGTCTGCTTTTCGGCTTGGTTCTGACGTGGTGGTCCGTCGCGATGCACGGCGAGCCCGCCCGGGCCGAGTCGCCGCCGAACGTCGTCGTGATCTTTGCCGACGACTTGGGCTATGGCGATTTGGGTTGCTTCGGCCATCCGACGATCGACACGCCGAATCTCGACCGTATGGCGGCCGAGGGTCAAAAGTGGACCAACTTCTACTCGGCCGCACCGGTTTGCACGCCCAGTCGGGCGGCCCTGTTGACCGGCCGGTTGCCGATCCGAAGCGGCATGTGCTCATCAAAGCGTCGCGTGCTGTTTCCCAACTCGGCCGGCGGCATCCCGGCCGGGGAAGTCACGCTGGCCGAGGCGCTCAAGCAGGTCGGCTATGCAACGGCCGCCATCGGCAAATGGCACTTGGGGCACCTGCCGCCGTACCTGCCCACCAACAACGGGTTCGATTCCTATTTCGGGATCCCTTATAGCAACGACATGGATCGGCTGGCCGACTCGCCGCGCGGTCGCGCGGCCTTTCTGCATCCGAAGGTCGAGTACTGGAACGTGCCGCTGATGCGCGACGAGCAGATCGTCGAGCAACCGGCCGATCAGACGACGATCACGCGACGCTATACGGACGAGGCAATTAAGTTCATCCGCACGAACCGGGCCGGGCCGTTCTTCTGCTACCTGGCACACAACCTGCCGCACGTGCCGCTGTTCGCGTCGGACGAGTTTCTGGGCACGAGCATGCGGGGCCTCTATGGCGACGTGATCGAAGAGATCGACGACGGTGTGGGCCGGATTCTGCAGACGCTTCGGGATCTGGAGATCGACGGCAACACGCTGGTCGTTTTCACGTCGGACAACGGCCCCTGGCTGATTTTCAACGAGCACGGCGGCTCGGCCGGTCTGTTGCGCGACGGCAAGGGCAGCACCTGGGACGGTGGGATGCGCGAGCCGGCTATCTTCTGGTGGCCCGGGCGGATCAAGCCGGGTGTCATCCAGCAGATGGGCTCGACGATGGACATCTACACGACGGCCGTCGAACTGGCCGGCGGCAAGGTGCCTACCGATCGGATCGTCGACGGTGTAGATCTCTCGCCCGTGCTGCTGGGCACGGGAGCGAGTCCGCGGCAGACGATGTTTTTCTATCGTGGCACGGAGCTTTACGCGGCGCGAGTGGGTCCCTACAAGGCCCATTTCACGACGAAGGACGCCTACGGCAGCCCCAAGCCCCAGACGCACGACCCGCCGTTGTTGTATCACCTGGGCCACGACCCGTCGGAGAAGTTCGACCTGTCGGCCGGCCATCCCGAGGTGATCGCCCGAATTCGCAGGGTCGTGGCCGATCATCAAGAGAAGATGGTTCCCGGCGAACCGCAGTTGGAGAAGATGATACAGAAGTGACCTACCCAATTCACCCGTTCAAATTCACAGGAGGATGATCGTATGAGATGTCGTACCGCGTTGATTGGCCTTTCGATTCTCGCGCTGGTCGTGGTGTCGGCGGCGCCCGTGGCCATGGCGGCCGATGATGATGGATTCACCGCGATTTTTGACGGAAAAACGCTTGATGGCTGGGACGGCAACCCGGCGTTTTGGAGTGTCGAGGATGGTTGCATCGTCGGCCAGACCACGGCCGACAACCCGACCGGGGGCAACACCTTCATCATCTGGCGCGGCGGCGAGCCGGCCGATTTCGAGTTGAAGATCGAGTGCAAGTTGACCAACCATAATTCGGGCATCCAGATCCGCAGCTTCGAAGACGAAGAGAAATTCGGCAAGTGGGTCATCGGCGGCTACCAGGGCGATCTCGCCGAGAACGAGACGTTCTTCGGCATCCTCTACGGCGAGAGGTATCGTGGTATCCTTGCCCATCGCGGCGACAAAACCGTCATCGGCAATGACCACAAGCCCAAGGTCGTCGGCAAGGTGGGCGACAAAGACGAACTGCTCGGGCACATCAACATCGACGGCTGGAACGAGTTTCACATCATCGCCGTGGGCAACAACATCGTGCAGAAGATCAACGGCCATGTGATGGTCGACGTGACCGACGACGACGAAGAGATGCGTCGGGCCGACGGGCTGATCGCCCTGCAACTGCATGCCGGCCCGCCGATGAAGGTCGCGTTCCGCAGCATCAAGCTGAGGGAATTCCACACGACAGCCGCCAAGCCCGCATCGGCGTCAAAAAAAAAGATAGTACTGATCGCCGGCCCGAAGAGCCACGGCTACGGTAGCCATGAACACAACGCCGGTTGCCTGTTGCTGGGCAATTGGCTTGAGGAAAGCGGCCTGGGAATCGAAACGACCGTCTATCAGAGCGGTTGGCCCGAGGATTCGGACGCGCTGGACGGTGCCGATGCGATCGTCATGTTCTGCGACGGCGGCGGGCGCCACGTGGTGATGCCGCACCTCGAAGAGGTCGACGCCCTGGCGAAGAAAGGCGTGGGGATCACCTGTCTGCACTACGGCGTCGAGATCACCAAGGGCGAGCCGGGCGACTACCTCAAAGATTGGACCGGCGGCTACTTCGAGACCGACTGGTCGGTCAATCCGCACTGGACGGCCCACTTCAAGCAGTTGCCGGACCATCCGGTGACCAACGGCGTCGAGCCGTTCTGGATGAACGACGAATGGTACTACCACATGCGTTTCGCCGACGACATGGAAGGCGTGACGCCGATCCTGACGGACTCGCCGCCGGACAGCACCCGCGAGCGTCCCGATGGGGCCCACAGCAACAACCCGACGGTCCGATCGCGCAAGGGCATGCCCGAGCACGTGGCTTGGGTTCGAGAACGGCCCGACGGCGGCCGGGGCTTCGGATTCACCGGCCTGCACTTTCACTGGAGTTGGGCCGACGACGATTTCCGCACCGTCCTGCTCAACGGCATCGCCTGGACGGCCGGCATCGAGATTCCGACCGACGGCGTGCCCTCGAAGGCGCCGACACTCGAAGAACTCAAGGAGAACCAGGACTATCCAGTCCCCAACAACTACGACTTCGAGCAAAAGGCCGAACTGATCGAACAATGGAAGACGCTGTCGGCTCCGCCGGCGGAATGAGACCATGCTCACCGAAGACGAGAATCAGGTCGTTTGTTGTGTTGCCGCGAGCGTCGCATCGTGTCCGGCATAGTCGGGGTAGATCTCGTACAGGGCCCGGTACTTCGGCGGCGTGAGATTGGGCATGATCACATTGGCCCCGCGCTCAAGGCCCAGGTTCCGCCCCGTGGCCGAGTCGAGCGTGGCCAAAGCCGTCGTGCTGGGGATGTTCGCCCCGGGGCAGGCCAGCCGGGCCAAGGCCATCGCCTTGTAGGTCGTCAACTCGTCCGAGGGAACCTGATCCTCCTCGGAGATGTCGACCGGCCCGCCGGATTGACCCAGCGGAGTCTCCGGATGAGGCACAAACGGCCCAATGTCGATCATGTCGAGATCGAGCTCGTGAAATAGCTCGATGTCGCGTGCCAGATCGTCGTACGACTGGCCGGGAATGCCGATCATCACACCGCTGCCGACTTCGTAGCCGAGCGTCTTCAGCGTACGCAGGATGGCCAACCGATCGGAATCCGTCTTGTGGAACGCGGGCGGATGGATCGCTTCATACAACTCGCGATTGGACGTCTCGAACCGCAACAGGTAGCGGTCGGCACCGGCCTGACGCCATGTGCTCAACTCGTGGTCGGGACGCTCGCCCAGACTCAGCGTGACGGCCAACGGCGTTTCGTCCTTGATGCGCCGTACGATCCGCGTCATCCAGACGTCCTCGATGCCCGGATCTTCGCCGGCCTGCAACACGACCGTGCCATAGCCGAAGTCGACCGCCCTGCGGGCACATTCGAAAATCTCGTCCGGGGTCATCCGATACCGAATCAGTCCGTCGTTGCCCGTCCTCAGCCCGCAATATCCGCACATTCGGATACAGATATTCGACAGTGCAATCAGACCGCGCAGATGGACATCGTCGCCGGCGAACCGCTGTCGGGTTCCGTCGGCCATTTGCCAAAGTTCATCCAATCGGGTTTCGTCGGTTTCCCGAAGCCAGTCGGTAATCTCAGGATGTTGCAGCATGGAGGGAGCGTCTCGCGCGATCCGTTACCTGGACGAGTAGACCCCCAAAATATACGTCCCTATTCGACGTGCTGCGCTGTTAATCTACGCATCGAAACCGGTCGAACGTCCGAAAAGCTTCTCGCGGGTGGCCCACAACCCGGCCGATGGGGTGGGTATAAAGAAGACTCGCTCACCACTAGGCAGATCATTGAACCCCTCTTTGAGCTTGTCCGGCGGATACTTGGCCAAGGTCTCGTCGAGATCGGCATATTGGAAATTCACGCCCTCGATTTCCTCTTTCGACAACTCCCGCTGGGCATACGTAATCGAGAATCGGCCCTCCGACGAGCCGTGAATCAGATGAGCCGCCCCATGGGCCAGGTCCTGCAGCATCGGCTCGGTGCGGTAGGCTTCCATCACCCGGGGCGTCCCCACGTAACCGTACTTGCGGATCAACTCGTCGACCTCGGGCTGTTCGCCGAACCGTTTCAGGCCCGGGGCGATGATGATCAGTTCTCCACCGTCGGCCAGCACCATCCGCGTACGATAGACGGCCTTGTTGGCAACCCACGTGCTGAAGAACTCGTCGCCCTGCATCAGGCAGACGATCTTGTCGATCGGCTCGTCGAAGACGTTGATGTTCTGCTCGCGCGACAGTCGGGCCGCATCCAAGTAGGTCTCCCGGTCGTCGCCCACGAAAACGCCCGTATGGACCAGCTCGTCGTCACGGTTTCGGGCCATGACCACCTGCACGTAGAGGTCGGGCAGGTGGCCCAGGTAGTCATCCTCGGCCTTGTTGAAACACGCACGGACGGGCGTGGTCAGTGTGCCGAGGTTGTTTTCGATCCCGCAACAGGCGGCCGCCATATGCGACGCACAGATCGACTCCTTGCCGCCGAGCCCGATGAAATAGTTTTTGTTGTGGTTCGCAAAGCCGAGCACCTCGTGCGGCACGACGTGGCCCACATTGATCACCAGATCCCAGGGCTCTTCCATCAGCATGCGGTTCGACACGATGGGGATAGCCCAATCGGCCGCCCCGCCGCTGATCTGTTCGACGAAATCGGCCGGCACTTCGCCCACCTCGACGCAACCGTCGCGCCAATCATGGGCATGGATCCGCTCGTTGGGGATCGACCCGAACATCCAACGATTCTCCTGCGGCGTATGGGGCACATGCTGCCCGAGCGTCGGGATCAGATGGACCTCGGCCTCGTCTTTCAGCAGATTGTAGAGCATCTCA
>JAZFUB010000125.1:0-15395 GCA_036447015.1 Thermoguttaceae bacterium
GTCGTCGGCTGTATCGGAATCCGGCGGGATCGCCTCGGCAAGCTCCGGGATACGAAACCGCACGGCGCACCGAGGACATTTGGCGGCCTGGCCTGCCTGATCCGCCGGACAACTGATCCGATGTCCGTTCGGGCAAAGAAACTCGATCACCATGTTCCTCGCGGTAGGATGGGGCTTCGATATGGCATCGGACGCTCGCTCAGCGTACGGTTCCCGTCCCTTGATCGTACCTTGCCAATTCCCCGGAAACAATCACCAATGTACACCCCCCAATGTAGCCACATTCTTGACACGGGTGGCCTATGTGCGAGACTTAGGGGATGCAGTGGTGAATTTGGCCCCTTCGCTCGTCTCTCAAAGCGAGTCGTCGCATGTCGATCCTTGTCGTTTGCCCCGGCTGTCACAAGAGCTTTCGTGTAGACGATAAGTTTGCCGGCAAGTCGGGTCCCTGTCCGAAATGCAAGCATAAGATCGCTGTCCCCGACCTGCAGGAGGACGTGCAGGTCCATGCGCCAACCGAATTCGAGAGTGGGGGCCGGTCTACCACTGGAAAATTAGTCACGAAACCCGTTTCTCGGCAGGAAGTTCGCCTGACGCCCGTTGGCATGGCGGCCATGGCGGCAGTGGCCCTGACGATCTTGGGTGTGACTTGGGCGGCAGGCGGGCTGATCCAGAGCGATCCGGCGGTCCGCATCGCCGGGCTGCTGTTGATTTCGCCCGTGTTCGTGTTGGCCGCCTACTGGTTTCTCCGCAACGAGGACCTGGAGCCCTACCAGGGCGTTTCGCTGTACATCCGCGCGGCCATCTGTGGGACGGTCTATGCGGCCCTATGGGGTGTCTACAGCTATGTGGCCGGTATGGTTCTCGGCCCCGAGCCCGAACTGTGGCAGTGGTTCTTCATCGTGCCCCCACTGCTGGGCGTCGGCGGTTTGATCTCGCTGGTCAGTTTGGATCTCGATTACGGAAACGGCTTCTTCCACTACGTCTTCTACGTCCTGATTACCGTCGTACTCGGTTGGATCGCCGGGATGGGATGGCCCTGGGACCCGACCGTGGTCTTGTAGTGTCCTCAAAGTGAAAACGGGAGCGGAAAAGGGGACTGGCATCTTGCGGCATGGCAGCCCGCCGTGTAGGTTACCGTCACCCTCGGACTCGACGGCTGCTGCTATCGGTAGATTGTCCGAAGTGAAAACGGGATCGGTGTGCAGGATCGAAGAGTCCGACTTTCTAAGGCATGAGAGGACTGTGTCGGTTGGGTCGGTGGCGAGCAAGGCGGACAGAAAAATGGGGGACAGAAAAATAATATTGGAGAGGGAACTGACCTTGTGAAGCGGAGACTTGCCACAAGTCATCATTCTTTATTCTTCACTTCATTTTTCTGTCCCCCATCTTTCTGTCCCGCTCCTTCCGCCCACAAATTGTACGGAAGAACCTTTTTTTCCGATGCTTTCACTTCGAGTGAATTACCCCATGTCCGTGCTCTGCGACATTCCGGAAGTGGCCGCCTTGGATGCTCGGCAGGGCATGGTGCGCATTCCACCGGAAGTCGACGTGCCGGTGACCGATCGCGTGCGGCAGGTCATCGATACGGCCGAGTTTCACCGTTTGGCGAAGATCAGCCAACTGGGCCTGGTCTCGCTGGTCTATCCGGCCGCGTTGCATACGCGATTCGAGCACTCGCTTGGCGTGTACCGATTGGCGTTGGTCTATCTGCGGCAGTTGGCCGCCGACAAACGGTTCGCCCAAGCGATCAGCCCCGGCGATGCGGAGATCTTCATTGCGGCCGCCTTGTTGCACGATCTGGGGCACTGGCCGTTCTGCCATCCGATCGAAGACATCCATCTCCCCAGCGTCCCCAGCCATGAACTGTTTGCCAACAGCTTTCTCCTGGAAGGCGAGTTGGCCGACGTCCTGCGCGACGATTGGGGGATCAATCCGCGCGACGTGGTGGCACTGCTGAGCGAGAAGCCGCGCGACACGGCCTCGCGAATCTTCCATAGCATGCTCTCCGGGCCGATCGATATCGACAAAATGGACTATCTTGCCCGCGACAGCCTGCACGCGGGCGTTCCGTACGGCCGGCACTTCGACCAACAGCGGCTACTCGGCAGCTTGTGCCTGAATCGGGCGGGCGACGGGTTGGCGATTACCGACAAAGGCAAGACGGCAGCCGAGCTGATGGTCTTTGCTCGCTACGTGATGTTCAGCGAGGTCTACTGGCATCACGGCGTTCGATCGGCCACCGCCATGTTGCAGCGAGCATTCTACTTGTTGCACGGGCAGCTCGACGGGCAGCTCGATCTCGACCGCCTGTTTCGCATGACCGAGGAGCCGATGGTTGCAGAGTTGGTGAAAGCGGCCGACGGCGGCCCGGCCGGCGAACTGCTTGCCGGGCTGTTCGGCCCGAAACGGCGACTCTACAAACGATTGGCGCAATACAGCCTGTTCGAACAGCGCGAACTCTATGACCGGCTGGCTCGGCGACCTTATCCTTGGCTGGCGGCCTGTACCGAGCATTTCGCATCGATCGTCAGCACGGCACTGGGCCGCATCGTCGCCCCGCACGAAATCCTCTTCGACGCCCCGCCGGTCACCCGGGAAGTGCAGTTCGACATCGAGATCCATTACGTCAAACAGGATCGCTTCCGGTCGTTGGGTGAGGTGTCGCCGGTCGTCTGCTCGCTGGCCAAGGAGCAATTCGACGACTTCGTCAAACGCGTGCGAATCTTCGCCCACCGGCGTGTCGTCGCCGACCTGAGACAACTGACGAACTTTTCGGAACTGCTTGGAGAAGCAATCGACCGGACCGGCTAGTGCACTTTGTAGGTCAGGCTGTGCCTGACGAGGTAGCCGTAGCAGCAATGGGCTTTTCTCGCGTCAGGCACAGCCTGACCTACAAAGAGAACCCGCAACATCAAATCGGAGAAATCCATGCGAATCGTCGTGCTCGACGGATACACGCTCAACCCGGGCGACCTGAGTTGGAGCGAACTGGAGGCCCTCGGGGCTTGCGAAATCCATGACCGAACTGGGCCGTCACAGGTGGTCGACCGCGCACGCGACGCACAGATCGTGCTGATCAACAAGGTCGCGTTGGGACGCGAGCAGATCGACCAACTCGCCGAGCTGCAATACGTCGGGGTGCTGGCCACCGGGTACAACATCGTCGACACGGAGGCCGCACGGCAGCGTGGGATTCCGGTGACGAACGTGCCGACTTATGGGACCGATTCGGTGGCCCAAATGGTCTTCGCCCACCTGCTGAACCTCACGCAGCGAGTGGCCCATCATGGCCGTTCGGTTGCCGAAGGGCGTTGGAGCGAGAGCGAGGATTTCTGCTATTGGGATCACCCGTTGGTCGAATTGGCCGGTCTGACGATGGGGATCGTCGGCTTCGGTCGAATCGGGCGAGCCACGGCCCGGCTGGCGGCCGCGTTCGGGATGCGCGTGGTGGCCCATGACGTCACCGCCCCGTCGAGTGTTCCCGACGACGTCGAAATCGTCGAGCTCGACGCACTCTTCCGAACAAGCGACGTGGTCAGCCTTCATTGCCCCTTGACGCCGGCCACCCAACAGTTGGTCGATCGAGAGCGATTGGCGTTGATGAAGAGCACGGCCTTCCTGATCAACACGAGCCGCGGACCGTTGATCGATCAGCAGGCGTTGGCCGAGGCACTCGATACGGGCCGCCTCGCCGGAGCCGGTCTCGATGTGCTTGCAGTCGAACCGCCTCAGCCCGACAACCCATTGCCGGCGGCGAAGAATTGCATCATCACGCCACACATCGCCTGGGCAACAAGGGCCGCCCGGTCCCGGCTGCTGGGAACGGTCGTCGGCAACGTCAAGGCGTTTCTCGAAGGACGCCCCGAGAACGTCGTGAACGGATGAGCCGATAGCACGTCCGATTTGAGAAAACGTTCCCGCCATGCTATGATGGGGACGATTGTCCCGCGGATCGGCGCCGCCCGTGTTTCGTCATCCGCCCCAAAATCCACACGGCAATCCACACAACACGTCGGACTTCTACACGAGTCCACTTCAATGAAGGAGCTGCTATGAGACGGTCTACCAGTGTCTTGGTTCTGCTGGCCATCGTGGCGACGGCGCAGTGGGCGCCGGCACGGCAACGTGACGCCGTGCCGGACAACCGTAGTATCGACGAGTTGGTCGAATGTCTTGGTGCCGAGTCGCCCATACAACGACTCAACGCGGCAAAGGCGCTGGGCGAAAAAGGTCCGGAGGCGATCGGGGCGATTCTCCGGTCGCTCGATGACGACGACTGGCGGGTGCGTCGCGGCGGCACCGATGCGTTGGCCGCCATGGAGACGCCCGATACGAAGGCCATTGGCCGGTTGATCCGCCTGGCGAAGGACGAGAACGGCTGGGTACGCGACGGTGTGGCGATCGCGCTGGGTAAGTTCGGTGATGACGCCGCGCCGGCGGCCGAGGTCTTGGCCGGGCTCTGTGCGGATGAAGAGTCGTGGGTCCGCTACAGTGCAATCGGTTCGCTGAAATCGGTGACGAAAGACCCGGAAATTCTGCTGCCGGCCGCCGTGGCCCTGATCCGCGTTCCCGACACGTGTTGGCGTGCCCGGGGAACTGCGGTCGGGCTGCTGGGCCAGTACGGCGAAGGTTACAAGCCGGCCACTGCCGCATTGTTCCACCTGATGGAACACCCGTCGGAAGGCATGTGGTGCAGCATCCCGAGTGCCGTCGACGTGTTGTTGAAGCTGGGGACCGCTCCCGAGGCCGTCCAGCGGGCCATTCTGAAACTGGGCCGCCGCGACGAGTGGAGCTATCGGCGTCTGGCGGCTTCGCTGGCGGTCAAGCACATGGCGGAGTCGAAGTCGACGCTGCCGCTGCTGAAGGACCTCGCCGAGAACGACTCCCACCGCAAGGTCCGCATGGCTGCGGCACAGGCGCTGAAGGACCTCGAACAGAGCGATTCGAAGAAATAGGCGGCGGCAGTCGCACATAGATACCAACACCAAAGGATCGAACCATGAAACGATATTCTCTCATTCCCACAGCCTTCCTGTCTCTTGCTGCCGCGATGTGTCTCTTGACCGATTCGGCGTGGAGCCAGGCCGTTCGTTGGTCACCGCACGCCGACTGGCAAGGCCGACAAATCAACCTCGGGCCCACGGGCGCCCGGGGGTGGGTCGACGGCCATCGAATCCACGTGCTGCACGTATCGCAAGGCTCACCGGCCGACGGGTTGCTGCTTCCTCACGATACGCTGCTGGGAGCCGGCGGCGAAGAGTTCACGAAAGACTCCGACCCACGAATGATCCTCGGCCGGGCCATTACCGAAAGCGAAACACCGCGCGGCGGCGGCCGGCTCGAGTTGCTCGTGCGGCGTGGCGACAAGCGGATCGAGGTCACCGTGTCGTTACGCGTGATGGGGGAGTATAGCGCCACATGGCCCACCAAATGCGAGAAGTCGGCCAAAATCCTTCGCGAGGCGTGTGGCTATCTCGCGACGACGCAATACCCGGACGGGCACGTCCCGGGCGAAGTCGGCATGTTCACGGCCTATGGCGGGCTGATGCTGCTTGCGAGCGACAATCCCCAGTTTCTCGACAACGCGCGGCGGGCCGCCCATTGGCTCAGCGAGCAGGACTATCGGGCGATGGAACTCAACGCGTGGCCGTCCGGCTATGCGGGGCTGATGATGGCCGAGTATTATCTGAAGACGGGCGATCCGACCGTGCTGCCGAAACTACAGGACGTGGCCGACTTCATTGCCGAGGGACAAATGGCATGCGGCTCCTGGGCACACAACATGCCTTGGGGCGGCTATGGGGCCGTCAACCAGGTCGGGCTCGTCTGCCTGATCGCGCTGACCACGGCCAAGGAGTGCGGCATTGAGGTCGACCAGGCCGTTCTCGACCGCAGCGACGCATTCTTCAGCAAGTATGTCGGCAAGGGCTGGGTGCCCTACGGCGATCACCGGCCGTGGATGGGACCCAGCAGCAATGGCAAGGGCGCGTTGGCCGCGGTGGCGTTCGATCTGTTGGGCACATCGCCCGAGGCCGCCCGCATGTTCGGCCGTGGCGTGGCCGACAGCTACGACTATCGCGAGATCGGCCACACCGGCTCGTACTTCTCGTTCATGTGGGGACCGCTCGCGGCGAGGCACGCCGGCGCGGATCGCCTCCAAAAATTCCTCGACGCCCAGCAGTCGTATTACGACCTGGCACGCACCTACGAGGGCGGCATGGTCTGTCAGCCCAACCCCGAGAACCTGGGCGGCCGGACGCCCGGGTCCTACACGTTCGACGGACCCGAGGGGACGACCGCCGGCATGGCCCTGTTCTATGCCATGCCGCTTGGGAGCCTGCGAGTGCTGGGTGCCGAGAAGAGCGTGTTCGGTGCCAAGGTGTCCGAACCCGTGGCCGGTCTGCGGCGACTCTATGAGCAACGCAAGTGGGACGAGTTGGACGCACGTATCGGCGGGCTTGCCGAGTACAGGTCGTTCTCGGATCAGCAGCGACGGCATATCGAGCAACTCGCCGCGGCCGCAAAGACGCAACAAGCAAGCGTGGCTTTGACACTCACTCAGATCGAGCGCTATGCGACCGACCAAGATCCGTACCGTGCGGCCGAATTGCTCGCCGGTTTGGAGCGTCTGTTGGGAGAAGACTCTGCTCAATTGGCCGAAGCACAAGCCCTGATCGCCTACCATGGCCGGGAAGTCGAGGCCGGACGCGAGTATTACGAGGCATGGGAAAAACTGATGTTCTACCGCACCATTTATTGGACCGGATACGGCCGCGACGCCAAGCGACGGATCGAGAAACTCGGCCCCACCGGGCCAAAACCCTGGAACGTGCTGCTGGCATCGTCGCGACTGGAGCCGCAGCCATGGCGGGTACTGCGCAGCGGCGATACGGCGGACGCCCCGGCGATCGAGTTGCCCGCAGACTGGCAGCAACAGCCCGACTTCGACGATTCCGAGTGGGCCGAGGAGACCGGGCCGATCACGCTCAGAGCACCTCGCAACGTGGAGGACAACGCGACGCACGTCTATGTTCGACGCACCTTCACCGTCGAAGACATCAACTACACGGAATTGCGGCTGAGGGTCCTCGGCGTTCGCGACCAGGTTGCCGACGTCTCGCTCAACGGCGTGAGGATCGCCCAACTGATCGACGGCGAGAAGAAGGGCTACGTGACGGTGCCGTTGCGGCCGGAAGCCGTCGCGTTGTTGCGCGAAGGCGTCAATTGCCTGACCGCCCATTGCTATAGCGAAGAAGGAAAGAGCCTGTCGCTGGACCTGGGATTGGAAGCAACGCAGTACTGATTTCCACGCGACGGTCTCGGACGTAGCTGGATTCGCAAGAATTCAGGCATTGCCGTATTCGCCTGAATTCTTGCGAATCCAGCTACGCCTAAACATTGAACCTGAAAGACACAAGGAGATACAGCATGAGCCGGGACATGAACTGCGGTTGCTGGCGGGCGGCCGTGTTGCCGTTGGGCCGCTCGACGAAGAAGGCACGCTAAACGGTATGTTGAAAAACGCGCGATGGACGGAGACGTGTGCCACTGCTTGCTTGGCAGCAGTGTTTTTGCAGGTGTTTTCGGCTCGACTCGACGGCACTGCTTGCAAGCAAGCAGTGGCACACTCGACGAAGAAGACACGCTAGATGCTCTATGTGAAAAGGGCAGCGGAAAGGTGAAACAATGCAGACAGTATCGCTTCGGAATCTGCGGACGACCGTTCGTATGGCAGCCGCGATGGGGATCCTTCTTCTCGTCGCGAACCGGTCGCTCGGCATCGACGCGACGTCGGGCCCGTCGGCCCAGGAGATACTCGACACGGCCGGCATCCAGGGCGGACTTGTCGTGCATCTCGGCTGTGGCGACGGGCGACTGACGGCCCGGTTGATGGTCAACGACGCCTATCTGGTCCATGGGCTGGACACCGACCGGGCGAACGTCGACGCGGCTCGGGCGTATCTCGGCTCGTTGGAACTTTACGGCCAGATGTCGGTCGAACAACTCGGCGGCACGGCATTGCCCTACAACGACAACATGGTCAACCTGATCGTGGCCGAACGGTCGTACGGCATCTCGAGCGGCGAGCTGGACCGGGTGTTGTGCCCGGGCGGTGTGTTGATGGTTCGTAAAGACGGCAAGTGGACGAAGACCGTCAAGCCGTGGCCCGAGGACATCGACCCCGAGTGGACCCATTTTCTTCGCGACTCGACCAATAACGCGGTGGCCCGGGACGCGCAGGTCGGCTCGCCGCGTCATCTGCAATGGTGGGCCGGCCCGAAGCGGATGCGCGACCACGATGCGTTGGCAAGTCTCAGCGCAATGACCGCCGACGCCGGGCGTCTCTTCTACATCCTCGACGAAGGCCCTACGTCGATGACCCATCATCCGCCCGAGTGGCGGCTGATCGCCCGAGATGCGTTCAACGGCACGGTCTTGTGGAAACGGACGATCGACTCCTGGTTGACGCATCTCTATTACTTCCGCTCCGGTCCCGTCCAACTACCGAGGCGGCTCGTCTCGGTCGGTCGGCGAGTCTACACGACGCTCGGTTTCGATGCCCCGATCTCGGCGCTCGACGCGGCCACGGGCAAAACGGTTCGCACGTATGCAGGTTCGGCCAACACCGAAGAGATCGTCTATCACGACGGCATCCTGCTCGCCCTGATCGGAGACCCGCACGTGTTCGATGAGGAGGCGCCGAAGATCGACGTCTATGCAGAATTTGCCGTCGATGGAGAACCGACCGTCGACAAGTCGATCGTCGCCTATCGGGCAGAGACGGGCGAGCGGCTGTGGGAAATGTCGGGCGCGAACCTGGCATCTCTTGCACCGTTGTCGCTGATCGCCGACGGTCGCACGGCATACTACCTCGACAACGAGAACCTTCATGCCGTCGATCTGCACACCGGGCAAGCCCGATGGAGGGCCCCGTTTCCCACCGAGGGGCTCTTCCTGCGCAGCTATGCGCCGACGGTCGTCGTGCATGACGACGTCGTGCTCTGCCTGTCGACCAAGCGGCTGGCCGCGTTCGATACGACCGATGGAAAGCGGCTCTGGGAAAACAAGGGGTACTTGGGCTTCACCTCGCCGGGCGATCTGTTCGTGATCGACGGACTCGCATGGACCTTTCCCGGCGTGGCCGACGTTCGACTCAAAAGGACGGAAATGATCGGCAACGAAGGAAGCGAGTTTTGGGGAATCGACCTGCACACGGGCGAGGTCGTCAAAACGATCAAGAAAGCCGATGTCTGGCCCGGCGGACATCATCACCGATGCTATCGCAACAAGGCGACCGAGCGCTACCTGGTCAGCGGCCGGCGCGGGCTGGAATTCGTCGACCTCGAGGGAAACGATCATGCAATGAATTGGTGGGTTCGAGGGATCTGCCAATACGGCGTCATGCCCTGCAACGGACTGACCTATGTGCCCCCCGATCCGTGCCGGTGCTTCAATTTCGTCAAGTTCAACGGGTTCAAGGCCATGGCCGCGAGCAACTCGCTCGATACGCTGAGCATCAACCAGCACGACCGGCTGCACAAAGGGCCCGCTTATGATTCGGCAGCAAGGCCATCGACCGACAGGGAAAGCCCTCCGACGCCACGCAGCGCTACGAAGACCCCCGACATGCTCTGGCACCCGCCGGTGTCCACGGGACGGGCAGACGATTGGCCGACGTTCCGGCATGACATCACACGCAGCGGTTCGACGCCCTCGAGCGTCACGGGCAAGCTGAAGAAGATCTGGAAATCCGAAATCGGCGGTGACCTCAGTAGTGTCGTCGTGGCCGATGGACGCCTGCTGGTCGCTTCCAAGAACCGCCATACGGTCTATTGCCTCGATGCCGACAGCGGACGGCGGCAGTGGCAGTTCATCGCAAGCGGACCGGTCGATTCGCCGCCCACTCTGGTCGACGGCCTGGCGGTGTTCGGCTCGCGCGACGGCTTCGTTTACGCCTTGCGGGCGTCCGATGGCCGGTTGGTGTGGCGTTTTCGCGGAGCGCCCGTCGATCGACGCATCGTGGCCGACGGGCGGTTGGAGTCGCTATGGCCGATCCACGGAAGCGTGCTCGTACTCGACGGGGTTGCCTACTTCGCCGTCGGGCGAACGTCGTATCTCGACGGGGGAATACGGCTCTATGGACTCGACGTCTACTCGGGCGAGAAACTCTATGAAGCGTCGACCGGCCCGGATGAGAATCAGCAGATCATCGGCGCGCTGCCCGACGTGCTCGTGTCGAACGGCAACGAGATCAACATGCGGCAAATGCGGTTCGACCGCCGTCTGACACCCCGGCAGACCGAACGGTTCGACACGCTGCTGAGCATGACCGGCCTGCTGGAAGATAGCTGGATGCATCGAATCAACACGGGCCTGGCGACGCGCAAGCCCGTCGCGATCGATAGCCCGACCGGCGGTGATCGATTCTTCAAAGCCCGCGACGAGGGCGGTCCTTATGGGAAGTTGATCGTTTTCGACGACCAACGCGCCTTTGCCGTACAAAACGCTTACACGATTCTCAAACACACGTCGTCGCTGTGGCCTTCGACGCACACTGGCCACCTGCATCAAAAATACTCCCGATATGTGGCCGGCGACTTTCCCGTGGGAGTGCGCATGTCGGCCGAAGCGAACTCGCTGGCGGCGACAAATGCTTCCCGTTGCAAGTGGAACAAGCTGCTGCCGGTCCAGATTCGGGCCATGGTGTTGGCCGACGATCGCTTACTGGTCGCCGGCTGGCCCGACGCGGTCAGGATCCTGCAGCCCGACGGAGTTGATCCCGGCGGCAAACCGGGCGAAAATGCCATGCTCTGGACGATTGAGCCCAGCAGCGGCCAGCGATTGGCCGGCTATCGGCTCGACGCTCCGCCCGTGTTCGACGGGATGGCCGTTGCACGCGGACGACTTTACGTCTCGCTGGCCGGTGGGACCATCGTGTGCCTTGCGGGCGGGTGAACGATGCGGCGTCTGGTGCGGCGGACCGGCTTGCCGAACTTGCCTTGCCCCCTCGCTTTGTATATACTCGCCATAATGACCCTTTCAGCGGAGTAGGCTTCCACTGTTGTGCCTGGGTCTCTAGAATTGATATCGCTTGCAATCATCGGGGGCCGTGAGAACGGCCCAATATACATCAGCGTACTGCAAGGCCGTCTGATCTCACCACTCGAGACGGACGCTTGCAGCAGGTCAATCAAAGCATTGGTGCCTGTATGGGTTTGGTCATTCTTCGGTGTATCTTCTTGATGGTGTCGATCGGGCTGGGGGTCGTATTCATCAATTCTGGTGTCATCCCGGCGGATGCCGAATGGTCGGAATGGATGTTTTGGGGAACCTTCGTCGGGATGTTGCTCCTGCCGGCGGGGATCGTCATGTTGGACGTCTGCATCCGCCAGAAACAACTCGACACGATTTCGTCCGTCTATTTCGGCATGATCGTCGGGCTCTTCATGGCCTACGTGGCAAGCCTGGCCATGACCCCCTTGTTCTATACCGACGACCCGAGCCTTGCCGTCAAGGAGAACCTTCGGGCAATTCAGTTCGACGTTCAGTTGGTGCTGGGGCTGGTCTTCTGTTACGTGTGCGTCAGTCTGTTGATGCAGACGAAGCATGATTTCCGCTTCATCATTCCCTACGTCGAATTCGCCCGGGAGTTCAAAGGCATCAAGTCTCTGATTCTCGACACCAGCGTGGTCATCGACGGGCGGATTGCCGACGTGATCGAGACGCAACTGTTCGACGGTCCATTGATCATGCCGAAGTTCGTCATCGGAGAGTTGCAGGGAATAGCCGACAGTTCCGACCGGCTTCGCCGAAGCCGCGGCCGCCGTGGGCTGGACATCCTCAATCGCCTTCGAAACAATCCGGACATCGATCTGGAAATCTTCGAACGCGATCTGCCCGAGTTCGCCGACCAGCCGGTCGACCTGAAACTCGTCATTCTGGCGAAGCACTTGGAAGGGAAATTGGTCACCAACGATTACAACCTCAACAAGGTGGCCCGATTGCAGGGCATCGACGTCATCAATCTCAATGACGTCGCCAATGCACTGAAGCCGATCTTCCTGCCGGGCGAGCAGATCGAGGTCCACGTCGTCAAAGCGGGCGAAGAGGCAGGCCAAGGCGTCGGATACCTCGAAGACGGCACCATGGTCGTCATCGAAGGCGGTCGCGACCATGTCAACCAGTTGGTGGTGATCTCCGTCACCAGCGTCCTGCAGACCAGTGCGGGTCGGATGGTGTTCGGGCGGTGCGAAGGAAAGGCCGCGTCGAAGTCCTAACGCAGCGGCACCACGTCCACTATTGCGGTTCGGTCTTGTTCTGGTTGGTGCGCGTGATCGCGAGGATATCGTCGCGAGCACGGAAGAAGGCGTCGATCACCTCCGGATCCCATTGTTGGTTGGAACCCTCGCGAAGGATCGCATCGATCTTCTCGTCGGGCATGCGGTTGCGATAAGGCCGATCGCTGCTCATCGCATCGTACGAGTCGGCGACTGCGACGATTCTCGCTGCGAGTGGAATCTCCTCGGCGCCAAGGTTCTTCGGATACCCGCTGCCGTCCCACGATTCGTGATGGTACAGGACCACGGGCAGAACTTCTTCGAGTTTCGACAGATCGCGGAGGATACGATGGCCGATCTCGACGTGCTCCTTGATGTGCTCAAATTCCTCGTCGTCGAGTTTTCCCGGTTTGCGCAGCACGCTGTCTTGAATGCCGATCTTGCCGATATCGTGCAGCAAGCCGGAAAGATAGATCGTATTGAGCGTCTCCGTGTCGTAGTCGAACTCCTGGGCCAGGCGGACGGCTACGCGGGCCACCCGATCGCTATGGCCGCACGTGTAGGGATCCTTCGCATCAATGGCCGACGTCAAGGCGTGGACGATGCCGGCCAGAAGTTCCGATTGCTGGCGGTAGAGTTCGATGTTTCCGCTGTGGATTCCCAGGATGGCCGCCACCGAATTGAGAAGCTTCGCTTCGACCGTTCCGAACTCTGCATCGCTGACTTGGATCAACGCGGACAGCCACACGAAAAGGTTCTCGCCTTCGACCAGCGGGACGACGACCATCTGGTGAATCTGCGGAAAAGGCCAATCGTCCCGATTGGTGATTGCTCGATTGATCACCACCGGCCGATTCGTCTGGCCGGCACCCGTTCGATCGGTACCAACGTGTTCAAGCAACTGCGTGAACTGATCGTCGTCGAGGAGGCAGTCTCCGTGAAGCAGCAGCGTCGACTCGGTCCGAACCACGTGATCGAGCGATTTCTGCTGCTCGGCAATCGGGAGGAACTGCAACGCAAAGGAGTTGGCCGGCAGGACCTCCTCCATCCACTGCAGCGCCATCCGGCCCAAGTCCTCGTCGCTCTCGGAGATCCGAAGATTCTGCGTCAGCCGATAAAGCAGGCTGATTTCCTCGTACGTACTTGCCACGTGATTGGAAAGGTCGGCCGCTTCTGCCTCCAATTCCTTGATCCGCCGGGCCGAAGTCGCTTGGGCCAATACGAGTTCGCCCATACGCAGCAACGCCTCGGCAGGCCAGGGCGACTGGCAATCGACCCAGAGGGCCGTCTCTTCCGCCCGAAGCCCAAGCCTCTCGACCGCGTGCGAAAGATCCTCGTTCCGCCCGACCTCGCGCTGCACGAATGTGGCGACCGCCACATGGCAACTCTGCTTCGACACGGGTAGGGGCAAAGCAAGCGTGAGAAACGGATCTTCATCGTCGATGAACTCCGGGCGACCCCGGCGAGCGACCTCGCGACACAACTCCGACCGCACGCTCCAGTCACGAACCGGTTGGTCGGGAGCCTCGTGCAAGACGTCGCCCGTCTGTCCGTCGAGGATACTGAACTCCGTACCGTAGCACCGCCCAAGCGATTGCAGCAGTTCCGCATCCGGCGTGTCTGCGCCGCGCTGGTTTGCCATCTCGGTGTCGACTGTCGGCAGTGTGTCGGGAATCAGCATGGAATCCGAAGAAGCGTTTCGAGTGTTTCTTACCAACGGGTTTCGTACCAACTGGCGGACCGTTGAACAACTCTGCTGAACAGGCCCTTAACAACTTTAGATCACCGCAACCACCGAGGCAAAATCCGAACGTGATCCAACTTACGCCGATTCTGCGGAGAATAACGACCATAGGGGAATGTCGGCCATGGCTGTCTTCGTGTCCTTCGTGGTTTTTTCCCTTTGAAACCGGCTACTCTGCAAAGCCCCCGACCTGCAGGACATTGGTTGCGGCTTCGCCACGCTAGGCTACAATAGTCACTATGGCAAGCCTGGAGCGTCCTCAGGCTCGACCCGGATGGGAAATATCGGCAAGAAATGGAGGATTCAGATGTCCGACAACCGAACCACGCGTGGAAAGAAGTCGAATCGCAGGCAGATGCTGACGACGCTTGGTGCGTTGCCGGCGATCGGCCTGACGTCGTGGCCGTCGCATGCCGAAGCCGACGATGCCGAAGTGGATGCCGAAGTGGATGCCGTCACCGAACCGACGCGTATTGTCATCAACAAGTCGGACGTCGATGAGTACTATCGTCTGAAATTCATGGATCTGGATGATCCGAAGGTGGCAAGGAAGCAGAGGGCCATGCCGGTCACCAAGATCGGAGACCTGACCATCGGTCGGCTTGTTTGCGGCAGCAATCTGATCAGCATGAACATGCACTCCAGGGATCTGTCCTACGTTCGGCAATTGGCCACGCACTATAACACCGAAGAACGAATCTTCATGACGATGAAAAAGTGCGAGGAATACGGGGTCAACTCGATCGTCCTGAAACACAGCAACTTCAAGCAGTTTCGCCTTGCCGACTACTGGAGGGAGTGGGGTGGCAAAATGGTCTGGATTGCCGACGTGATTACGACGGACATCGACCATTTCGAACGACTCCTGGTAGAGCATCTCGAGTTGGGAGCTTCGGCAGCCTATGTGTGGGGGGGTGCGAGCGACATTTGGTATCACGAAAAGAAACCGGAGAAAATAATCCAAGCGTTCGAGATCATCAAGAAATACAAGATCCCGGCCGGGATCGCCGCACATCGAATCGAGCCGATCATGTTCTGCGAGCGGGAAGGCCTGGTGCCCGACTTCTACATGAAGACGTTCCATCACGATCGCTATTGGTCGGCCCACCCGAAGGAGAAGCAGCGATTCATCGAGATGTTCGAATCAGATTCGCCAAACCACGACGAATACCACGACAACATGTTCTGTCACGATCATGAAGAGACCGCCGCCTTCATGCAGAGTGTGAAGGTTCCTTGGATGGCATTCAAGATCATGGCCGCCGGGGCCATTGCTGCGAAAGACGGCTTCCATACGGCGTTCCAAAGCGGTGCCGACTCGGTCTGCGTGGGAATGTTCGACTTCCAGGTCGAAGCAGACGTTCAACTCA
>JAZFUB010000126.1:0-2696 GCA_036447015.1 Thermoguttaceae bacterium
ATTCAGTTCTTGGGTGTTGGCTTTGAGCAGTGAGCTTTGAGTCATGGGCTTTCCCACTGCTCATAGCTCAAAGCTCACTGCTCATAGCCAAATAGGGAAGTAATTCCTGTACGAGTTCTTAATCTACTTTTCCCCTTTCCCCCCTTTCCCATTTTCCCCGATTGCTTTTCGCTGTGCCCTCGGGCAGGGTCCGGTTCTCAGCCGGCACGATCGCCCCGATCCAGCGCCTCTTGATCCCGCTGATAGAGCGCCAAGACCGACTCGAACGTTTCGCCGGAGATCTGCCAGACCGGGTTCTCGTCGCTGTGGGCGTTGCAGTGGACCGTCAACAGGCGGTAGATGAACTTGAACAGGTGACGCGGCACGCGCAACGAGCCGAAGGAATTCATCAGCCGGGCATCGTCGACCGAACCGTCGAACAGGTCGGCCAAGACGGGCGAACTGCCTTCAACGGCACATGCCTTGATCCGGGCGTTGGCCACATCGTAGAGCGATTGGCCGGTCCACTGCAACGAGCGGACCATGTTCTGTTTGTCCAGCCGCGCGCGCTGATGGAAATCGCGATCCTCGCGATCGATCAGCCGCTCCAACTCGATCGGCAACAGCAATTTCATCCCCAAACCGGGGTGGCGGAGCAACTTGTTGTCGAGCATCGGCCAGAGCAATGCCCGCATCAGTTCGGTCGAGCCGTTGATCAGATACGGCTCGTCGAGCCGGTCGATCAGCACGACGATGCCGTCGAAACGCAACGAACGAAGCACACCCTGCAGTTTCCCCAACAGTTCGTATCGGTCGTCGGTACGCTGCCGGTCGGGCAGCGGTTGCCCGTCGAGTTGGCTACCGCGAAACTTCATCAACACGCGGCGCACCAAGTTCGTGCTGTGGTTGAGCACACGCGTGTTTCGCCGGATAGCCCGGGCCTTCCAGAAACATTTCAGCACGTGCCAGAGTCTGGGCATCCAACCGGCAACGATCAACACCTGCGGCCAGGGCGTAAAGAGCAAGTCGAACTTGCCGTAGGCGCTCAGCGCGACGACCACCGCATGCGTGACCACGATTCCGAGCACCCAATCCCACTTCACCAGCCAGGTGCGAAAACGCAGCTTGCGGCAGAGTCGCTTGAATCGCTGCACGACGTTCTCGGCCGTCGACTGATCGTAGCAGGCGGCCAATAGCAGCACGTCGCGAATCTGTGCGGCGTCGAGTTGGTCGATCGGAAGCGGCTCGTCTCGGGCGGCCGGATATCTCGACTGCTTGACCTCGAGCAGACGGTCGACCAGTTGCGTCACCGCCAACGAGAGAATCGCATCCATGTGATCCCAAAGCCGCCATCGCTGCAACGCCCGATCGGGACGCCGCCGCCGACCCGACAACCTATCGCGGAATCGATCCAAGAACGGGTTGAAGTCGTCGTACTGCACGACAAAGACCTGACCGTCGGGATGATCGGCGTTGTATTCGGTCAGATGGTAGGCCACCTGCAGCCTCAGGGCCGTCTTGCCCGACCCCTTTTCGCCGAAGACGACTGCGGTGGCCGGCTCGGACGGTTCGCCGTAGATCTTGTCCCAGGTGGGGTGATACGTCGTGCGGATGCACGCCCCCTTGAACACCAGATCGGTCTGTGCATCCTCGTCGGCGAACGGGTTGCAGGTGATACCGTGGTGTTCGAAGAACTGTTGGATTTTCATGATTCGACTGGCTTCGTGTCCTTCGTGGTTTTTTTCCTTTGAAACTGGCTGACATGGGCAAGTTCCGAATGAACTCGAAATAAGTTGGGTAGGGAGTGCGAGGTCGAAACCGGCGCCAAGCGACGGCCGTCATCCGCATTCGCCGAACCGCCGAAAATGACCGCCACGAAAATGACCAATAGAATGATTACGGCCAGAATCAGCCCGGCGATCACTAACGTCTGAGTCGTGTTCGAGCGTCGACGGGCCACGGCGCGATTATTGCGCAGGATCGAGGCTCTCGAGCCTGCGGCCGTGCCGATCGGCTCCCCGCCGAAGTCCTCCGCTGCGGCACCCAATTGCACGAAGACTTCGGAGGCTTCCTGCCAATCCCGCCAGCCCTCGTGCCAAACCAGCGAATCGGCGCTGACGCGACCTTCCTCGATCCACGACCGCATCACATCGGCACCGGCCGGGCCGAATTGGCCTCCGGATGCCGGGCGGACATACCAAACCACGTTGCCCGCCTCGACGAGCGGATCCGGCGGTGTCTGTCCGGCCGACGCGGTCGACGCCGACACGGACGACGTGGGCAGCGGTCCCGTCGGCGGCAATGTGCCAGTCCCGTATGTCTGTGGTTCAGCGTGAGCAGGACCCGACACGGATGGTTGCGGCACGGGAGTCGCAGCCGACATGGGTGCAGACGACCCGACGGGAGTCGGTGATGAGGGCATTGTTGGGGGCACGGTTTCGGACTGACCCGGAGGCCTCGCATCATGGTTCGGGGCGTTGGAAGCTTTGGCATGTTTCGAACTCTCGCGAGTGCTCTCCGTGGGGATCTCGATCCGCGAGCCGCAAAAGGGGCATATTCCCTTCTTGCCGCTCTGAAACTCTTTGACGTTGAGTTTGTGCCCGTTGGGGCAGTAAAACCGGATACCCATGCTGATCTCGACACTCGACAAGAAGATCGACTCCGAAAAGCCGGAATCCAACCCTCTTGCCCACCTAAACAGCTTTATGGAACCACCC
>JAZFUB010000127.1:0-8702 GCA_036447015.1 Thermoguttaceae bacterium
GTACGTTTGCATCATGGCCTACAACGAAATGCAGACCGATCTGCCCGAGTGCCGAGGAATGTCCGCGTGGTGGGACAAGCGGGCACGGGGGCTCGGCGGCAGGCCGGTCAGTTGTGGCGAAGA
The DNA here is from genome assembly GCA_036447015.1 of Thermoguttaceae bacterium. Lineage (GTDB taxonomy): Bacteria > Planctomycetota > Planctomycetia > Pirellulales > Thermoguttaceae > JAZFUB01. Next base: position 124 of record JAZFUB010000127.1, read on the forward strand.
GAACGTGCTTTGCTTCGAGGGGGATCCCTATCAAGGCGAAAACATCTTCATTCACGAGTTCGCGCACGGATTGCACGGAGCCGTTGCCAGTCTCGACGAGCAGTTCAACACGCGGCTTAGGGCGTTGCATGAGAAGGCCAAAGAAACGGGCCGATTTCGTGGATACGGCATGGGCACCCGCGGAGAGTTCTGGGCCGAAGGCGTGCAGTCGTGGTTCCACTGCAATCGCCGCGGCGGGTTGGAAGCCCTCGACCTCGAAGGAAAGCACGTCTGCCACATCGACACGCGCGAGCAATTGAAGGAACACCTGCCCGAACTGGCCGAACTGCTCGACGAGGTGTTTCGACGGAACGAGTGGACCTATGTGCCCGTGGGGAAGCGGCCCGACGAACCGCACCTGCGCGGCTACGATCCGGCCCATGCGCCCACCTTCCGCTGGCCGGCGGAGGTCATCGAGGCATTCAACCGCATTGAAGCCGAACGGGCCGAAAAGCGAAAACGTTGAGTGCGGTGTTCGTGCTACCCGTCGTCCTGCACGTGATCGATCGCCACGACGAGTCCCAACGCGGCGAGCACGCTGACGATGAGGATCCCCAGCACCATGGCACTGACCTTCGGTGGCACTTCGAACGCTCTGAGTGTGCCGAAGAGCAGACTCACGGCCACGGTGATCCACAGAAGCGACTGCAAACTGAATTGCAGTGGTGGCCGACGCTTCGGATCTTGCCCGGGCTCTGAGTCGTCCGGGCGGTCGGTGTCGTCGCCGTTCATTGGTCCCAGTCCTTCAGCCGCTCGACTGCGGCCAGGATGTCGTTGCGGCGTTTCTCGAACAGCGCGAACAGTGCGATGATGGCCGCGCCGAGTAGGATGCAGCAACTCCAGAAGACCCACATGTGGCCCTGTTGGAATGCCGCAAAAACGATCATCCGCACGATCACGACCGAGAGAAACGTCACGCCCAGATAGAGAAACGATTGGACACGCAACCAGATGCCGGCCAAGACACCCAGGACCGACAGAAGAACCAACACCAACGGCAGCCACACCGACTCGCCGACTCCTTGCATGAACTCGTACGTCGAGGAAACGTAGATCAGACTCAGCGCCAGGTAGCGTATCGACGTGCGCTGTGTCGAATTGAGTCGGCCCCGGTCGAGATGTTCGGCGATCAGGGCCGCCAGGGCGAGCGGGATCAGCCAAAGCTGTGGACGGTCGAAGAACTCCAATTCCAGCTGGTGCCACGTGACCCAGAGTCCGATGTTGGCGGTGAAAATCGCCAACCCGGCCAAGCCGGGCGACCGACGGCTGACGGCCATGAAACCGTAGAACAGTCCGGCCATCAGCCAGAGCATCGGACTGGCACCGCCGAACAACGGCACGTCGACACTGTGAATCGGCAGCCAGAAACCGATGGCCGGCAACAACGGCAGCAGCAGAGCGGTCCGATCGAGCGGCTCGGAGAGCACGGGCAGACCACGCCGGTTGAACAGTTCGCTGAGCCCGGCTCCTACGAAGGCGACGACCATTACGATCAGCATCCAGTAATCTTCGATAATGCCGAGTTCGAACAGCCACGGCACCGTCAGCCACAAGTGCAGGCCGATCATCGCGGCCAACGCCTCGGCCGCATAGACATACGCGGTGCGGCCACGATCGGACAGCCCCAACGGATCCAAGTCCGACCGAAGGGCGAACACGAGACAGATGCCCGTCAGTCCGGCCAAGGCGAGTGTGACGACCGCGATTGCGAACGGCGTCATCGGTGTGCCGTCGATCGGGACCCAATAGAGCATCTCTTGGGCAAGCACGGCCACCAGCATCATCAGCGCCAGTCCGCCCATGACGGGCGTCATGCGTCGGCCGGCGGCGATCCAATCGTTTCCTTTCGACACGATCCGGCCGATGCCGAGGCTCGACAACAGGGTCATCATCACGGCGGCGACCATCAGGCTCACGCTCCGATTCAGCCAAGGGGCGCCGAGGGTTGGATCCAACCGAGCGAAGCCGAGGGAACTGTTCAGCAGCAGACCCATCACGATCGACGTGCATTGCCAACCGCGCCGCCAACGGCCGTCGGTCTGCCAGGCCATCACGATGGCCGTGCCGACCGCGATCAACAGCCCGGCCACACCCGCCATGCGGCCGTCCATTCCGAACAAAGCGAGACCTTCTCCCACGCCGTCGAAGGAAACGTCCAGCGAGATCCAAACACTCAGCACCACACCCAAGGCACCGAGTATCGGCTGGGCCGTCAGAAACCACTGCCGGGACCAGCGATCTTCGCCGGCCGGGATCGACAGGGCCTGCCATGCTTGAGGAATCCGCGGCAACAGCCACCCGGCCACCGCCGCAACGAGCACGAAGCCCGCCACCTCGCACGTCGCGACCCAGACGAAGAGACGCCCGGGCGACAACTCCCGATCACAAAGGGCCATGCCCACCGCAGCGAGCCCCAGTGCATAGAAACCGGCCAACGGGAACCGCGATGTGCGATCCCACAGACAAATGGCGATGGCCCCGGCCGTTGCACTTAGCACGATCCAGTCGAACCGCCCGATGGCGATGTGTTCCAGTCCGTCCAGCACATCGTGCATCACCGCGAAGGCCACGACCGCCAGGATCAGTCCCACGGCCGCCCGGGCTGCGAAATGGGCGAACGGCAACTCGCGGTCGCCAAGCTTTGCGTGCGGAACCCGAAGCGCTCTTGTACGATGGCCCTCCGAGGCCGTCGGCACTGGTTGGAGATCGACGGCCTCGGAGGGCCATCGTACCATTTCGGACGGATTACAGCAGAGTGCCAACAACGACCAGACGGCCGAACCGGCTGCCAGTGCCAGGATGTTGGCCTGCACCGGCCCGATCGGTGTCAGCGTTCCCCACACATACCAAGCGATCGTAGCGATGACGCTCAGCAACAATCCCGAGACATAGACGTAGGCCGACTCGCGCAGCCATAGGGCCAGCACGCCGGCCGAGATACTGGTTGCCAGGATCGGGCCCAAGTACCACCAAACGCCCGCGTGGTTCTGGGTCGAGTGAAGTGTAGCCAAAGCAACGACCATGGCCCCGATCACGGTGACCCAGCCCCCGACGAACATCGTGGGAAACACGTGCTCCGGGTCGGCGGAGGATTGCGATCCGACAAGTCGCCAGTTTCTCCCCAGCATGCCCAGCCCCAGCACGAGCAGGCCGACGATGGTCCAGGCGGCAACCATCGCGTGAGAAGCGGTCCATGCGTTCGTGTCCGGTTGATCGGCCACTTGACACGCGACCAACACACCCGCGCCGAGCCCCAACCCGGCCAGCATATGGAGCAGGCTGCCGGGCAACGTTTGTCGCAGATACCAGCCGGCCGCCGCGGCGGTGGCCAACAGTCCGATCCAACCCTGGGCATCGGCCAAGCCGCTTATCCATTGCGGCAGATCGGTCGGCTCCAGCACAATCTCCCAAACGGGAACTTGCAGGAGCACGAACAGGCCGACGACCGGCATTGCGATCTGCAAGGCCAGCAAGGGGCTATCCCCCAGTGCGAACTCGCGAAGTCGATACAACTGTCTCCGCGCGGCCAGCCAACACAAGGCGACGGCCGAGGAAGCGATCACGTTGGCCTGCAACAAATGCAGCCACCACTGATCGAAAGTCATTTCGTGGCGGAAATGCCAGACAGCCAACGAGGCCGCCAGGTTGACTCCCAACGCGGCCGAGAAGGCCCAACCTTCCTTGCGACGCCAGACGGCCATGATGGCACAAGCCGCGCTGGCCACGGCGATCGAGGCCGCGGCCCAGAGCAACTCTTCGTGCTGCTGTCTGGTCAGTGCGTTCCAGAAGGCCGTTTTCAATCCGAGCAGCACGGCGAGGATGCCCGACAGACGGACCCATCGGTCGGCCATGCGGATCAACGCTTGCGGCGGTCCTTGGGCCGACGGCGCGGTTCGGACCGAGGCGACCCACCAGATGGCCGAAGCGATGAAGAGGCTATACGAGGCCAGGCCGAACATCAGCGTGCGAAAACCCCACGACGGTTGATAGACCCCAAACGTATAGGCCTCAACAGTACACGCCGAGAGCACCAACACGGCCATGCCCAGCGAACCGACAAGCTGTGGACGCAGACCCAGGCCCGCTTGCAGACGGCGATACACGTAGGCGGCCGCCACCGAGATCAGTGCGATCCAACCGGCGAACGACCCGACGGCAACCGACCACTCCTGGTCGTGTGGATGAATCAGGGCCAACATGAAAGACGCCACGACCAGCAACAGCAGATTCCCGACGGCCCCCATGCCGAACTGCACGTTCATCAACACCGAACTCATCGACACTGAGCTCATCGACGTAGCGGCCGAGCCGGCCTCGGGCTCTTCTCGCCAAACGTTCAACCACCGTCGAATCGCCAGCCAGCAGCCGGCCCAAACGGCCGTCATTATCGTCGCCAACTGGATCAGCGTGACCAGTTCGGCCACGTCGAACGAACGGTTGGGATTGGTCGCGATCCAAAGGGCATAACCGAGCGTAACGATCAGTTCGGCGACCAACCCGGCCGAGAAGGCGTAGGCGGCCGACCGCTCGCGCACCGCATGGCCCACCAGCCCGATCAGCACCAGCACCAGCGGCACGATGTAGGAGACGTTCGACCCGATCCGGTCGAAGAACGTGTCGGCCAAAGGCCCGACCGATGACGTGCCGGACAGTTGCAGCATCGCGGCCATGACGGTGAGCACAAGCACGGGCACGGCGGTCGTCAGCAGCACAACCGCCCGGGCAATCCGCGGTCCGTCGTCGCCAACCTCGATCCTCGCACCGGCCACGCGACACAGACGCAGCAGGTGCGTGCGCCCCCAGACCGCAGCCGAGAGACCGATGAAGCCGCAAGCCATCACCCAGCGCAAGGCCGACGCTACGGCCAGGTCGGGCGCGAATCGCCCGGCGATCAGACAGGGTACGACGGCGGCCAGCAACAGGCAACTCGTCAATTCCCCATCACGCCAACGGTTCCACAACGTGACCGCCAGTGCCGCACCCGAAATGAGCAACAAGAGCCATGCCGCAGTCTGCTCAGACGCCTGAGCGCCCGCCGTGGGGCCGGTCGCGAGCAACTCATGACCTACTCCGGGCAGCAGGTGCCACGCGACCAACAGCAATTGCAGCCAGACGACCGCGTGTCGAACGATCCAGTCGACCGCCGGCCATTCGGGATCGAGCAGTCGAACGGCCACCGTATTGCCGCGCGACGCGATCCGCACGGTTGCCCACATCAGCGATAGCAGAGCGAGCGAGATTCCGTAGACCTGAAGGTTTCCGGCATCGAGCAGGTCATTGGGAAAGAGGAATCCGACGGTGCGACTCTCCAGCCAAGCGGTCGTGGCGACCAGGGCCGCCAGTGCGAGCATCGCTTGATGTGCGGCAAACAGGCGGGCGTCGCGGTGTTGCCAGGAGACGATCAACCAGAGGGCCGCCAGCCAGAACAGACAGCCGGCCAGCGACAGCGTGCTTGCCCAGGATATTAACGGCAGTACCGGCAGGACCAGGACCGAAGAGAGCAGGGCCGTATCGCCCAGCGGTTTGGCGAAGATATTTCGCATCTCGTCGCCGACGCTCCGGTCCGAGCGGCGTGCCGAGGCGATGTTCAAGAGCAATCCGGCCACTACGGCCAACGTCGAATGGGTCAGCAGCGCAACCAACTCGGGCTGGTCGACCAGTCCAACGTAGTTATATCGCAACGTGTGAAACAGCCCGACCAGCACGATCATCGACCCGGCCCAGGTCCGCCCGACCGAGCGATGCTGCCAAGCCAGCAGCAGCCAGGTCGCTCCCAGGCACCCGGCCGTCAGTGGCGGCCAAATGCTATGGTCGACCGGTCCCGAGACGATTCGTGCCACGATGGTCAAGAAGACGGCCACCGGGGCAACGACTTCCGCCATCGTCAGCAAGGGGATTCGATAGCATGCGGCCAGCAACGGACCGATCGACGTCGAATCCGTCTCCTCCTCGGTCGACTTGCCGAGCACGGACAGGACGACCGCCGCAAGCCCCATCAAAAGTGCCTCGGCCGCCGCCAGCGTTGCCCAGGGGTGGCCGATTTCGTGGGTTTGTGGAGAACGCCACAACAGCCACATCGGCGCGGCACACAGCAGCGAAAGACCCGCATAGCTGAACTCCTCGCGACGCCATCGGGCTGCAAGACCCAGGCTGACGATGCCGTAGATCGCGTAGAGGATGGTTGCCCGAATCGCGTCGGCACCACCATCAGCGATTCCGTTGAAGGTGACCAACAACAACCCCAACACGGCCACGACCGCACATCCGCCCGCATAGACGGAGCCGTGCCGCCGGTATCCGCGCCGGGCAAGCAACTCGGATGCGGCGGCCAACAACAGAAACATCCCGCCGAGTGCCGTGCCGCTGGAACCGTCGAGCATCAGCCGAAACATCTCGGCGGTATTGGCTTTCATCAGGTCGTTGAAGATGACGTGAAAACCGGTCAAATAGACCAACGCCGCACACGCGATCGCACCGGCGTGCAGCACGGGCAACCGGTAGTAGAAGGCGGCCGCCGCCAATGCCACGCAGTTGATCGATCCGACCACGATGATCCCCATCGGGTGTGGCCATGCCATGCCCAGTGCGGCCAGCATGGCGAACATGCCGACCAGCGCGACCATGGTGCCGGCCGTATGATAGGCCGCCGAGGCTTCCTTGCGGGCGGTTGCGCGAACGACCGTCAGACCGGCACCGAGAACCGAAATGGCTGCCAACGCGATCCATACCGAGAGACGATCCAGTGCAGCACCAACACTCACCGCCCGAGAAATCAACAGACCGAGCGTGACCGTCAGTGCGAAGGTCGAAACACCCAGCAACGTGAACAGTGCCCCGGCCTCGGTCGGTTTGAGTTGTTTGCATGGCGCCAATTTCCATAGATACCCGCCGATCGCTCCGGCGAAACAGGCCACCGGCAGGAAGCCGGCCGCTAGAAACAATCCGTCGCCCGGCTCTCGATCAATCAAACCGGCCACCAGCAGCACGGCCGCCGAGTTGCCCAACACGGCGGCCACCTGGAACCACTGACCGTCGGGCACCAATACGCGAGCCGCCAGACCGACCAGCCAGACGAACAGGCCCAGCGCGGCAACGTCCATCACCAGGGTGAGCGAATCGATGCCCTCTCCCGGCAAGGCTGCCATGGCCAGGAAGTTCAGCGGCACCAACAGCGTGGCGATGGTCAGCATGCCGCGGCTCGTCGATTCGAGCTTCCAGCGATGATAGGCATAGAGCCCCACACCGAAAATGGCCGAAGTGATCGCGACAAAGATCAGGAACGGAAAGTAGGGGATCGCTTCGAGTGTGTCCCAAAGGCTCAGCACCAGGGCGGCCGACGAACCGACGATCAACAGCCCACCGATCAATTCACCCCAGCGGATGTTCCGCTCCTCCATGAAACCGGCAAGCGTCTCGGTCCACGTCTTCTTCGGCGGTGGTGGCACGACGGGTCGTTGTATCACGACCGGTTGAGGTGGCGCGGGTTGAACTGGTGCGGGCCGAGGTGCCACAGGTTGAGGTGGCGCGGGCTTCGGCTTTGGCTGCGGTGGTGTCGGTTGCGGTGGTGTTGGGATCGCTGGCGTCGGTTGCGACGACGGTTGGTTGGGGCTCAGACGCCTCGGCAACGCCGGCTTGACCGTTGGCGGTTTTGGTATCGGGCGAGGAACTTCCGTCAGCTTCGGCTGCGGTTCGACGATTTCGGCTTCCAGCGGTTCTTCCTTGACCGATGGCTCCAGCAGGCGGCGGCGGTACGTGTCAAGTCGAGCAAGGAGGTTCTTGACGGTCGATTCTCCCAGGACGCCGCCACGCCGCCATCGAACGAGTTGCCGTCGCGTCGCATCGACGTCGGCCAACTCGTCGGCCATCGGGTCGTGCAGTTCACGACCGCACCAATCGCAACGGGAGTGCGCACGCTGCGTCATCCTGCCACAAAAGACGCATTGCCGCGAATCCGTCCGGGGCCGTCCGCCCCCGGAGCCAGACATGCGGAACATCATCGCCAGCAACGCCCAAATCCCATGGCCCACCAGCGTGATCACCGTCACGATGAGGAAGACGTAAAAAAGGATGCCAAGCATGTCAGCCATGGCCGAGGCTCTCCGGAAATCGCTCGATCGCGTTCGAATCTACTAGAAAGATACAGAACAGTCGCGTTGTCACATTAGTAAGAGGCCCGCCGGACGGGGTGATGTAACGCGACTTGGGCGAGATTCGCGTCGCCTGTCTCCGAAAAAGCCGAACGGTCCAATGCCGTAACATATTCCCGAAGACCAACTTACGCCTATCATTCTCATCGGCGAGCCACCTGGAGGCCGCGTGATGATTATCGTAAAGGTCGCGATTATTGCCGTTCGTCCACCCGGGCGATGCGACCCACCGTCACGATCTATCTTAATCCAACCCGTACGAATGGCAAATCGGCGTCTCATGCACTGATCTTGCATGGTCGGGCCAAATCGGATACAAGCTTGCGGCTCGTTCGATCACTGAGAAATCATGGAGTTGCCCTATCATGGTCCACAACCTGTCGCGGAAGGTTC
>JAZFUB010000128.1:0-4433 GCA_036447015.1 Thermoguttaceae bacterium
TGGACGAGTTGATTCTCGAACAGGCACGGCAAGCCCAGGCCTACTCGGTGCTATCGAAGCCGATCACCCGCAGCCAACTCACCCGCATCGTCCGCCAGGCATTGCGGTGGACCTACGACTGGCGCGGCTGATTGCAGATCGGGGAAGCGGTCGGCGAGCGGATTCGGGCAGAGTTCGACGGTTCTTTCGATCGGCAACCCGGCTCCACCGGCGGTTCGTGCATACATCAGTGTGACAACGGCCAGCAACAGTCCGACCGTGGCGAACATGATCGGATACGAGGGCAGCCCGAGAAGCCCCGTGTAATGCACAATGGCCCCGGCCATCGGAGCGCCGATCAATTGTCCGACGTCCCAGGTGCTCAGCATCAGCGTGGTGCCCAGCCCGCGGTGCTCGGCCGGAAAGAGCCGGCAACCGGCGGCGATCACCGACGGAAACATGATCGCATGGGCAACGCCGTAACCGATGCCCGGCAGGACCAACTGCCACTCGACGTCGACCAGCAGGAAGAGCAGTTGGCTGACGACCAGCACGGCCATCCCCGAGAGAATCATCGGCGTGGTGCCCAACCGTTGCGGCAGGCGACGCGTCAGCAGTCGTGTGACGATGGCGGCCAACGCATAGACGCCGAAGAAGACGCCGATTCGCGAGATCTGCAACTCGGCGGCAAACATCCTCAGGAAAGTGGTCGGTAGCCCCAGCGCTATTCCCATGGCCACGCCGACCAAGAGCACGGAGCCCGGATGGTAGCGCCGGAGCAGTTCCAGCAGCCCGGCGTGTTGCTTCGGCGAAGGTCGGGTTTGGCCGAGTGTTGCCAGGAAGGCGAACGCCAGCGCTCCGACGCCCAGCAGCCCGGCGCAAAGGAACATGCGCTGGACCTGTGTCCGATCGATCGTCGCCGATCCGAGCAGGAAGTCACCCAGTTGGGTCCCCAGCACCATACCGACGAATCCCGAGGTCCCCAACATGCCGATCATCTCGGCCACCCGATCCGGCGACACGCGGCTGGAGATGAAGGTCATCGAAGCGCCGAACACTCCGGCAAGTGAGCAGCAGAGAACAATGCGCAGCAGATAGATCGCCGGCCCATGGCAACTCGTGATCGCCAGGTGCGCGAAGCAAACCACCACGAAGGCGGCCAGCGACCCGAGCCAAACCAGTCGCGGCCCATAATGGTCGATGCCCAGGCCCATCAGCAGCCGCATCGCCAGGCTGCCGACCATGCCGACGCCGACGATCCAACCCAGATGCAGTTCACTTCCACCCAACAGCGTAATGAAGTCGGCATAACGAAACAGCAGCGCGATGGCGATCATCGTCATCGCGTTGGCCGCGTAGGCGAACCAAAACGGCGCACCGTAAGCGCTTGGCCGGTGGTCGGATCGCGATTGGGAAGAGCGGATCATGTGGGCATATTGGAACGGTAGCGGCTAAATGCGAATCACAGATTATACCACGGACGGGCGGTCCTGTCAGGTCGACGCGATTGTGGTCCGTTTTTCGTTTAACGCCCAGCCGCAGGCGCCGGCTCCGGTCGGCGAAGAAGCCGGCGCCTGCGGCTGGGCGTCAAACGAGCGCGGAGCCAGTCCCCTTTATTGACTGTGGAGAGCCACTTCCGCGACAAGGTTCACCCAAAAAGCCGTTGTGCGGGCAATATTCGCTGCAAACGGCTCTTTCATCGCCATCCGACCGATAGGCTATCGTATGCTTGAGCAAACGCAGTCCATGACGCAACCGGCCGGCGACACGGCTGGATGCAATGTCCCCGACCGCCTACAATCGATCGAGGTTCGACGATGAGCGAAATGCTGATGGAATCCGAACCGGCTTTTTCCGAGGAAAGGTTCGATTCGATGCCCAATGCCACGAAGACACTGGTGACGATTGCCACCTATAACGAGATGGAAAACCTGCCGTCGCTGGTCGAAGAGGTTCTGGGGACCCTTCCCGAGGCCGATCTGCTGGTGATCGACGACAACTCGCCCGACGGCACGGGAAACTGGTGCGACGAGCGGCGGGCCGAGGAACCGCGGCTTCACTGCATCCATCGCGAGGGCAAACTGGGCCTGGGCACCGCCACGGTCGCCGCCATGCGCTACGGCATCGAGCAGGGCTACAAGTACGTGTTGAACATGGATGCCGATTTCAGCCACCATCCGCGCTACCTGCCCGACCTGATCGCCGGCATGGAAGGGCCCGATGGCCCGATGGTCGATGTGATGATCGGTTCGCGTTACATTCCCGGCGGCGGTGTCGAGGGCTGGCCGTTTCGGCGACACTTCATGAGCCGAGGGGTCAACTGGTACGCACGCCGGTTGCTGGGTCTCTCGGCCAACGATTGCAGCGGCGCGTTTCGCTGCTATCGGACCGAGACCCTGGCGAAAATCGATTTCGACGCGATCCAAAGCCGGGGCTATTCCTTTCAGGAAGAAATCCTCTGGCTGGTGAAACGGCTCGGCGGCAAGCTGGGCGAAACACCGATCACGTTCGTCGACCGCGAGCACGGCACCTCGAAAATCGATTCGAAGGAATCGTTCGCCGCCCTGTGGATCATCCTGAAACTAGGCCTACGAAACATCGTCGGCAAATAGCCCCGAATTCGACAAGAGCCCGCCGATCGGATATCCTGTTAGCCGCGGAGTTCGCTCCGCGCTGGGTCCCCAAGCAAACAACCCAAGCCCACCGACGGCGGTCGGTGGGACCCGTCCAGCGCCGCCGAGTCCCACCGGTCGCCGCCGGTGGGCTTGGTGGGACCCCGTGTAGCGCCAGTCTATTCGCCGACGCACCAACAACAGAGGAGCAAACCATGCCCCGTCTACTCGCCCTGCTGCTCATCGCAATAACCTGCACCACGGCCCTCGCCGAGGATCGCCCCAACATCGTCGTCATACTGACCGACGACATGGGCTTTTCCGACCTTGGATGTTTCGGCGGCGAGATCGAAACGCCCAACCTCGACGCGCTGGCCGCCGACGGGCTGCGATTCACCGAGTTCCACAATACCTCGCGTTGTTGGCCCACACGAGCCACGCTTCTGAGCGGACGCTACAGCGACGGGCTCGGTTCGGGCCAAGTCACGATCGCCGAGGTCCTCAAGCCGGCCGGATACCAGACCGGCATGGTCGGCAAGTGGCACCTGGGCAGCGATCCGAAGAAGGACGGCCCAAGACAACGCGGCTTCGACACCTTTTATGGCACGATGACCGGCGCCGGGTCGTTTTGGGATCCGATGACGCTGACCCGCGACACCGAGTTCGTCAAGCCCGACTCCGAAGATTTTTACTATACCGACAAGATCGGCACCGAGGCCGTCAAGCAGATCGAGACGTTTGCCGGCCGTGACAAGCCGTTCTTCCAGTACGTGGCATTCACCGCGGCGCACTGGCCGCTGCACGCGCCGGAGGAAACGGTCCAAAAATACCTTCCGCGTTATACGGAGGGCTGGGAAAAGCTTCGCAACGAGCGCTATGCTCGCATGCTCGAGATGGGAATCATCGACAAGCAGCGGTGGCCGTTGCCGCCGATGGAAGAGCGGGTTCAAGAATGGGAAACCATCGACCACAAGCCGTGGCGTATCCGCAACATGGCGATCTACGCCGCCATGGTCGACCACATGGATCGGGCCGTCGGCCGGATTGTCGACGCCCTGCGGCGCACGAAGCAGCTCGAAAACACGCTGATCGTCTACTTCCACGACAACGGTGCCTGCTCGGAGCATCTCGGCGGGAACGGCTGGAACACGGCCAACAACGTCCTGGCCTGGGCCAAGGCCAACGGCAAAACGGTCGCGGTTGGCGACGTCTACGACGTGCCGATGGGCGGGCCGTTGACCTATGGCAGCGTCGGACACAACTGGGCGAACGCTCAGAACACGCCCCTGCGACGCTACAAATCGAACGTCCACGAAGGCGGGGCCTGCACGCCCGCCATCATGCACTGGCCGGCCGGCCTGAAACACGAGCCCGGCTCGATCACCATCCAACGAGGCCACGTCGTCGACCTGATGGCCACCTGCATGGAACTGGCCCGGGCCGACTATCCGACCGAGTTCGACGGCCGCAACATCACGCCGCACGAAAGCCTGAGCCTCGTGCCCGTCATCTCGGGCAACAAGCAACCGCACGACCACGCCTACTACTTCAACCACAGCGGCACGCACGCGGTCATCAAAGGCGATTACAAGGTCGTCCGAGAGCGCAACGGCCCCTGGGAACTCTACAATCTGGCCAAAGACCGTACGGAAACGCAAGACCTGGCGGGGCAACAGCCAGAGCGTGTCGAAGAGTTGACCAAGCTCTGGGACACGCGGTGGGGAAGACCGAAAAGGTAGTTCAATAAAGGTGCCCCCTCTATTCGACCATGTTTAGCGGCCGGGCATGGCAGGGGCGGTTTGAACATCTGTTGTATGCATAAAAGAGCCGGGCAAGCCCGGC
>JAZFUB010000129.1:0-4027 GCA_036447015.1 Thermoguttaceae bacterium
CCGACGACAGCGACGTCTCCCTCAAGCCGGCCGAGTGGCGAGCCCAATATCGTTGATGTGACCCGTTGCGGTATTCGATCACCTTCATGGAGGACCCGTTCTATGACATTCGACATCAATCGCCGCAGGTTCATGGGGGCGACCGTCGCGTCCGGTGCCTTGAGTGTGGTGCCCAGACATGTTCTGGGCGGACCCGGATATGTCGCTCCGAGCGACAAGATCACGCTGGCCCATATCGGCATGGGCACCCAGGGGTTCAAGGAACTGGGGGCATTGCTCGCCGACCCGGCGATCCAGATCGTCGCGGTCTGCGATCCGAACACCGACAGCAACGATTACGTCGAATGGGGCAAAGGTGGCATCCTCCGCACGCTTCGAGGCTACCTGGGCAACCCGACCTGGCGTGAGGGCGAGACGGGCTGTCCCGGGGGCCGTGAGGTCGGTCGCGAAGTGGTCGATACTTACTACGCCAACGAGCGGAGCACCGAGAAATTCAAGGCCTGTGCCGCCTATGCCGACTTCCGTGAACTGCTCGATCGGGAGAAAGATATCGATGCCGTCAAGATCATGACGCCGGACCATCTGCACGCGACCATCGCCGTCGCGGCAATGAACCGCGGCAAACATGTCATGGTCCACAAGCCCTTGGGCAACCGGATGCACGAAGGGCGGCTGGTCGTCGAGACGGCCCGAAAGACGAAGGTTGCGACCCATCTGCTCGCCTATGGCAGCGGACAGGGCAACCGGATGATCGCCCGGCGGATCAAGGAGGGCCTGATCGGACCGCTTCGCGAAGTGCACAACTGGACGAACCGCCCGGTGTGGCCCCAATATCCGCAGATCCCTACCGACACGCCGCCGGTGCCGGGCGGGCTCGACTGGGACTTGTGGCTGGGGCCCGCAATCGATCGGCCCTATCATCCGAACTACACGCACACGGTCTTTCGCGGTTGGTACGATTTCGGCGGCGGGTCGATGGCCGACATGGGCATCTACAGCCTGTGGCCCATCTTCGCGGAGTTGAACCTCGGCGTCCCGCAAAGCGCCCGGGCATGGTTGACCCACACGTGCTCGATCGTCGACCAAGTCAGCCGGACCGTCAAGAACGATTTCTCGTACCCGATCGGCTGCACGATCCGTTTCGAGTTTGCGGCCCGGGCCGACATGCCCCAGTTCGATCTGTTCTGGTACGACGGCGGCATGAAACCGCGTCTGCCCGATGAAGTCGAGGCCCACGACGTCGAGATGTCGCGCGAAGGCATCCTCTTCGTCGGCGAGAAGGGAATAATCATGGGCGGTTTCCACGGCCAAAACCCGCAACTGTTCGCCGACGGCAAGCAGCAACCGCTCGATCTTCCCCAAGAAGCACCACAAGGACGCAAACCGTGGAGCGAACGTCACCATCCGTGGCTCGAAGCCGTCCAAACGGGCGAACCGTCGCCGGGGGGTTTTCCCAACGCGGCGTCGATCACCGACACGGTCAACCTGGGAACCGTCGCACTGCGAGCGGGCAAGAAGGTCTTGTTCGACAGCGAGAACCTGAAAATCACCAACGATACAGGTGCGAACAAGTACCTGGTTCGCGAATACCGAAAAGGTTGGGAACTGTAGAAGTAGGTCAGGCTGTGCCTGACAATGGGAGAGGCCCTCGGGCAAATACACCACTCGGAGGACGTGCAGCACGCAAATCGTAGAATGATGTCAGGCACAGCCTGACCTACCCACTCGTAAGGAGAGTACGATGAAGGTTTCCATGTGTCGAATCACGTCTGCCGTTGCGTTGTTTTTGCTGACGGGCCTGGCCACTTCCACGTCCGGCCAGGTTGTCGTTTCGAATGTGTATGAAAACTTGGATCAAGATCACGCGTTGGAAAACGTTCCGGTGACCTTCTCTCGCGTGGGAGCCGAAGGGGACTTCACCCAGGGGATCACGCCGATGATCGCCGGCGAGAATGTGCCGGCCCAGGTCGACGTGTTGCGCAAAGCCAAGGACGGTTCGATCCGTCACGCGCTGGTCTCGCTGGTGCTGCCGAAACTGGCCGCCGGGGGCCGCGTGAAGATCGACTGGCTCGATCGGCAGCCGTCCGAGCCGAAGCCGTTCGTCTGGGCCGTCGACCGAGAGCGGTTCGAGATGAAGCTCATGCTGCAACCGGAAGGGGCGGCGACGCTCGTGTCCGACGTGGGCGGCATTCTCGACAACGGATGGGACACGCAGAACCGCGTCACAATCCTCTACGACGGTCCGCTGATGAAGGAATTCGAAATCCACGACGTGCCGGTCGATCCCGACGGCAAGCCCGACCGGCAACTGGACGTCTACTGGCGGCTGCGGGTCTTCTCCGGACAGAAGTCGGTTCGCGTGGCCGTCGTGGTCGAACGATGCAAGCCGCGGCAAGAGGGCATCCCGCAGCCCGTGCAATCCAAGTTCCAAAGCGTGTCGGTTCTTCACGGCGAGAAGGTCCTCTACAAGGAAGGCCCGTACGACCACCTCGACCAGACCCGCTACCGCATCCTCTGTTGGACGGACGGACCGACCGAGAACATCCACCGTCGGCCGAATGACGACTACTGGGTCAAAGGCAAGTTCTTTCCGAAGTACCGGTTCACCCAGCCGACGACCAAGGCTCAGGTCGATGCCACGTACGCCAAACGGACCGAGGACAGGAACAACCAGCGACGGGCCGGGGGCATTCTCGAGCCGGGAATCATCCACCGGCACATGCCCGGCACGGGCGGACGCTGGGAGATGGAACCCTATGCGTCCTGGTTGGTGGCATATCTGCTGAGCGGCGCCCCGAAGACGTACGAAGCCATCCTCCACGCGGACGGCAACGGTGCGGGAGCGTTCTACGTCCACGTTCGGCAAGACGGCATGCCCGGCTATGACGTCCGCACGGTTCGTCCCCGGCCGCTCAATCGCGGATACCGCCTTCCGCTCTACACCCTGCCGGATGGAAGCAAACCGCCGGTGCAGCCCGACCACGCCCATGCACCGTCGCTGGGATACGTGGCCTACTTGCTAACCGGCGACAAGTTCTACGCCGAAGAGGCCAGCTTCTGGGCCAGTTACCAGTTGGGCGAATGGCCCCACAAAGGTCTGCGATGGGAAGGGATGAACCGGGCCTTCGCCTACGGATTGCGCCACGTCGTCGACGCCGCTTACGTCCTGCCCGACGACCATCCGCTGCTGTCCTACTTCACCTGGGGTGTGAACGATTGCATGGACCGGATGACCGAGCAACTCGTCAACAGCGGACGACGAGTACACAGCCCGATCGGCGGCGTGTTTCGCTGTTCGGGCCGGGCCGATTGGGTGAGCGCCAAGCGATGTTCCGCTTGGCAGTATGCTTGGGTCGTATGGAGCCTGGGCAATACGGCCGACAAGGGGTTCGGCGAGAAGGCCCGGCCGGTGCGCGACTGGGCGGCCGAGTACATTGTCGGACTGTACACGTCCGACGACGAGTTCACCGCCCCGGACGGAAAAACTTATCGCTACGACCCCCGCGACGCCATGACGTATTCGACCGCCACGCAGTTGGTCGTCGCGGAAGCGGTCACCGGCAGCAACGGCATCAAGACTTTCCGAGCCCTTCGCGACGGCCCGTTCCTGGAAAACTACGGCGCCATCTGGTACTACACGAAACTGAACGAGGACAACTCGTTCGACTACAACAAAGGCCCGACCACGCAACCGGATGCCGACGGCAACTGGCCGCTGCGCGAAACCGGCTGGGGCCACGGACAAGCGTATAGCCCCAGCACGGGCGAGACGCGCAAGGCCTGGGGCTGGCACCGCTACGGCGCCTGGGTCGGAATGGTGACCGCCCTGGAAGCCGACGTACCGAACGCCCGGCAGGCGTGGCAGACGATGACCTCGATGGCCGGCCCCGCCACGTACGGATACGAGATGGTGCCCCGGTTCGAGGGAGTTCGATGACCGGCCGCTAAACGGCGAATGTCCGGCTGCGGAACTTACATCCAAGCCACCCATCACGAAAGGAATCCGCATGAGACTCCTTCTTGTCTT
>JAZFUB010000130.1:0-3930 GCA_036447015.1 Thermoguttaceae bacterium
ACAGCGTGGTCTTGCCCGTGCCGTTGGGGCCGATCACGCCGACGATCGCCCCGCGGGGTAGGTTGAATGAGCAGTCTTCGAACAGGTCCAACCGGCCGCCTTCGACGTCGTACCCCTTGCTGAGATTGTCGATCACCAGTACCTTTTCGCCCAGCCGCGCGCCCGGGTCGATCTGGATGAGCGTTTCGCTTCGGGCGTCGATCGTCTGTTGGCCGGCCAACTGTTCGTAGGCCGTGATTCGGGCCTGGTTCTTCTGTTTTCGGCCTTCGTGCGAGTTGCGGATCCAATCGAGTTCCCGTTGGAGCGTCTTCTGCCGCTGTGTTTCTTTCTTCTCGGTCACTCGCAGAAGTTCCGCCTTCTGGGCGAGCCACGAGGAATAGTTGCCCTCGAAGGGCAGCCCGCGGGTGTCGTCGATTTCGAGAATCCACTTCGTGATGTTGTCGAGGAAGTAGCGATCGTGCGTGGCGATGATCACCGTGCCGGGATATTCCCGCAGGGCCTGTTCGAGCCACTGGGCCGTTTCGGCGTCGAGGTGGTTGGTCGGTTCATCCAACAGGAGCAGATCGGGTTGCTCCAGCAGCGCCATGCACAGAGCCACACGCCGCCGCTCGCCGCCGGAAAGTTGGCCCAGCGGTGCGTCGTCGGGCGGTAGCACGAGTGCATCGGACGCGATATCCATCAGCCGATCCAGTTCCCAGCCGTTGCTCGCGTCGATCTGTTCCTGGAGGCGGCCCATCTCGTCCATCAGTTTGTCGAAGTCGTCACCCTCCTGGGGGTCGGCCATACGTTCCGAGATTTCGTTGAAGCGGTCGATCACATCTTGGATCGGCTTCACGGCCAGCCGCAGGTGGTCGCGGACCGTCTTCTCCAGGTCGACCCACGGCTCCTGGGCGACGTAGCGGGCACGCATTCCCTTGACCAGCGTGGCCGTGCCGTCGATCTCCGTATCCAGCCCGGCCATGATCTTCAGCAGGGTGGACTTACCCGACCCATTTTCGCCAACCACGCCGATCTTGGCCCCGTAGAAGAAGGAGAGGCTGATGTTTCGCAGCACGACCTTTTCGCCAAACGTCTTGCTGACGTCGGACATTTCGAAGATGAATTTTGGCGCCATGATGGCAAACGTACCGCAGATCGCACGGATTGACCAGTGGGCCGTTTCGTCGATGATCCGTCTCGTCACATCTTGACACCCCCAGAGGGTGGTTTTAGGATGACGGTTCCTCTCATCGAAAAACATCTTGTCTCTAGTGGATATCCGATGACCCATCGCGATCGGCAAACGTCGCTGCCCGGCTTTGAACCGGAACCCGCGCCGGAACCGGAACCGGAGCCGGAACCGAAAAGCTCCTCCCCTCGAACGGCCCGGACATGCCACCCAACGCTGACCGAGCCCGGACGGCCCGCCGGTCCGCCGCCGCAGAGCCTCGAAGGCAAGACGGTCTGGGTGATCGACTCGCATTCGCTGATCTACCAGGTCTTCCACGCCCTGCCGAATATGGCCGGTCCGCGGGGAGAGCCGGTCGGCGCCGTCTTCGGTTTCACCCGCGACCTGCTCGATTTGCTTCAGAAGAAGAAGCCCGATTACCTGTTCTGCGCGTTCGATCTGCCGGGCAAAACCTTCCGGCACGAAATGTACGACCAGTACAAGGCCCAGCGAAAGGAGATGCCCGAGGACCTCAGACCCCAGATCGAATCGATCCGTCGGGTGATCGGGGCGCTGGGCATACCGGCCTTGGCATGCGAGTCGTACGAGGCCGACGATGTTCTGGCAACGATTGCGCGGATCACGGACGAGCTAGGCGGCCAATGCATCGTCGTGACCGGTGACAAGGATTGCCGGCAACTGATCACCGATCGAGTGATGATCTACAACATCCGCAAGGACGAGGTCTTCGACCGCGATGCCCTGCTTCAGAAGTGGGGAATCGCGCCGGAGCAAGTCGTCGATTTTCAGGCGCTCGTGGGCGATGCGTCCGACAATGTGCCGGGCGTGCCGCTGATCGGCCCGAAGTTCGCCCAGCAACTGCTCGAGAAATTCGGCACGCTCGACGACGTGCTCGATGCCGCCCTCAACCGGGCCGACGAGATCTCCGGCGCAAAGCGGAAAGAGAATCTGGTCAAATATCGCGATCAGGCCGAGTTGAGTCGCAAGCTCGTGCGTCTCGACGTCGAGACGCCGGTCGAGATCGATTGGCCCGGCGGAGAGGTCGGCGAAATCCATCGGACGGCCGCCCAGGCCCTGTTTCGCGAGTTCGGCTTCCGCAACATGGGCGAGCGGCTCGATGCGTTACAGGAGATGTCTGGCGAAGCACGGCCGCCGGCACTCGAGGTCGAATATCGACTGGTCGATACGCCCGAACTGTTGGAGACGTTCGTGGCGGAAATGCGGCGTCAGAAGTGCATCTCGTTGGACACGGAAACGACCGACGTGCGTCCCCGATGGGCCGAAATCGTCGGCTACTCGTTCGCCTGGCGCGACAACGAAGCCTGGTACCTGCCGGTCCGCGCGCCCGAGGGAGAGCGTTGTCTCGACCCGAAAACGACGCTCGAAGTCTTGCGCCCCATTCTGGAAGATCCCGAGATCGAGAAAATCGGTCAGAACCTGAAATACGACATGATCGTGCTCCGCTCGGCCGGAGTCGAACTGGCCGGGGTGGCGTTCGACACGATGGTGGCCGACTACCTGCTCGAGGCGGGCCGACGAGGCCACAATCTCGACGAACTGGCATCTCGCTACCTGGGCCATACGACGACCAAGATCACCGAACTGATCGGAACCGGCAAGAACCAGAAACGGATGGACGAAGTGCCGGTCGCCCAAGTCGTCGACTACGCGGGCGAAGACGCGATGCTGCCGTTGAGGCTGCGGCCGATCCTGGCCAAAAGCATGGAAGAAACGGGGGTGAACGACCTGTTCACCAACCTGGAACTCCCGCTGATCGACGTGCTGGTCGAGATCGAGCACAACGGCATTCGAGTCGACGTGGAACGTCTCAGCGAATTGAGCCGCCGCTATGGCCGGCGAATCGACGAGCTCGAGGAGACGATCTTCGAGTTGGCCGGACATCCGCTGAACATCGCCTCGCCGAAGCAGCTCCAGCAGGTCTTGTTCACCGAGTTGGAACTGCCAATAATTAAGAAGACCAAGACCGGGCCGAGCACCGACGCGAGTGTCCTGGAGGAGCTTGCCCGAGTGCATCCGCTGCCGGCGAAGATCATCGAGTATCGGCAATACGCGAAGCTGAAGAGCACCTATGTCGACGCGCTGCCCGAGATGGTCTATCCCGGCACGGGCCGGGTCCATGCGTCGTTCAACCAGGTGGTGACCGCCACGGGGCGACTCAGCAGCAGCGACCCCAACCTGCAAAACATACCGGTTCGCACGGACGCCGGTCGAGAAATCCGTTCGGCGTTTATCCCCGAGGGCAAGGATTCGGTGCTGTTGGCGGCCGATTATTCACAGATCGAGCTGCGTTTTTTGGCCCATTTTTCGAGCGATGAGCGGCTCTGCGAGGCGTTTGCCCGGGGCGACGACATCCACGCCCAGGTGGCCGGCCAAGTGAACCAGGTTCCGCTGGAAGAGGTGACGGCCGACATGCGTCGCGACGCGAAGGCGGTCAATTTCGGCGTAATCTACGGCCAAAGTGCGTTCGGACTGGCCAAATCGCTCGGGATCGAGCAAGACGCGGCGGCCCAATTCATCGATAGTTATTTCGAGGGGTATCCAGGGATTGGCGCATTTCTCGACGAGGTGCTGGCAAAATGCCGCAAGAATGGTTATGTTAGTACTATCCTTGGGCGGCGCCGGGCGATTAGCGGAGTTCGAGACGAGACCGCTCGTTCGCGTGCCGGCCGCCAAACCAATCTCGCCGAGCGAACTGCCGTCAACACGGTCATTCAAGGCTCGGCGGCAGATTTGATTAAGGT
>JAZFUB010000131.1:0-4582 GCA_036447015.1 Thermoguttaceae bacterium
CCGATCACCACGGAAGATTACGGCGCCGTGCTGTTCCGCTTCAAGGGCGGTGCCCGAGGCGGTCTTCACGTCTCCCAGGTCACCGCCGGGCGGAAGAACTGTCTGCGATGGGAAATCGCCGGGTCGCAATGTGCCATGGCCTGGGGCAGCGAATCGCCCAACGAACTGTGGATCGGGCATCGCGACAAGCCGAACGAGTGTCTGCTGCGCGATCCCGCGCTGGTTGCCGACACGCCGAGAGCCTTCATCAACTACCCCGGCGGCCACAACGAAGGATTTCCCGACGCGTTCAAGCAATGTTTCAGGGCATTCTATCAGGCCGTTGCGAGCGGAGACGACGGCAGCACGGCCATCTATCCCACGTTCGAGGAAGGCCATCGCGAGATCATCCTGTGCGAGGCGATCCTCGAAAGCCATCGCCGCCAGCAATGGGTCACCCTATAGAAAACGTCTTCGTAAAACTCGCATAGGAGCGAATCAGAGGTATGGACTACACGTACGAACAAATCTCCAAAATGATCGACCACTCGTTGCTCAATCCCGTGATGACCGACGAGGAACTCGAAAGCGGATGCGGGGTCGCCCTGCAATACGACGTCGCCTCGGTCTGCATCAAGCCCTATTACCTTGCCCGATGTGCCGAGCTACTGGCCGGCAGCACCGTCGCCGCGAGTACCGTCATCGGCTTTCCGCACGGCGGCAATACGACGACCGTCAAGCTGGCCGAAGTCCAGCGGGCCCTGGCCGACGGCGGCAAGGAACTCGACATGGTCGTCAACATCGGCAAGGTCTTAAGTGGCGACTGGGACTACGTCCGCGAGGACCTGCGGGCCGTGATCGACTGTGTCCACCAGACCGACGCGCTGGTGAAGGTGATTTTCGAGAATTGCTATCTCGACGACGACCAAAAGATCCGCCTCTGCGAAATCTGCGGCGAACTCGGCGCCGACTGGGTCAAAACCTCGACCGGCTACGGCAGCGGCGGAGCAACCGACGACGACCTGAAACTCATGCGGCAGCACGCGCCGCCGGACGTCCAAGTCAAGGCGGCCGGCGGCGTTCGCACACTCGACCGGTTGCTGGAGGTCCGTGCCATGGGCGCCACCCGGGCCGGGGCTACCCGAACGGTCGAGATGCTCGAAGAGTGTAAGAAACGATTGGCTTGAAAGCGGCCTGCAATCCGACAGTGCCCACTTGGGAGGAACCCAAACCATGAAACACGCCCAATATCCCCATCTGTTCACCCCGATCCGCATCGGCAACTTCGAAGTGCCCAACCGGATCTGCCACGTGCCGACCGACATCAGTTCCGCCAATGCGGACGGTTCGATCAACGATCGGGTCATCACCTACCCCGAGCAGATCGCCAAAGGCGGATGCGGACTGATTATCGTGGGCGCTTCGACGCCCGATCGGGCCACGGGCCGGCCGACCGTCACCTGCATTTCGGTCGACGAGGACCCGTTGATCCCCGGTCTGTCGGAACTGGCCGAGTCGATGCACCGGCACGGAGCCCGATGCGCCGTGCAGATCCAATCTCCCGGCCGCCAGGCGGCCTGGCCACGCAGCGGTCTGACCTCGGCCAGCGACCAGTTGGTCGACCTTCCCGGCTCGGCCGGCCACGAGGTGATCTTTGCCGAAGCGCTGGCCCAGGGCAAGGCGATCCGCGCGATGAGCATCGAGGAGGTCTACGAACTGATCGAGAAGTTTGCCGAGGGCGCGTGGCGCGTGCAACAGGCCGGGTTCGATTGCGTCGAGTTGCACGGGGCCCACGGCTACCTGATCGCCCAGTTCATGAGCCCCTACGTCAACAAACGCATCGACCGTTTCGGCGGCAGCTTCCTCGGCCGTATGCGGTTCGTGCTGGAAATTATCGCCCGGATCAAGCACAAGTGCGGCCGCGACTTCCCCGTCGGCGTGCGCTGGTCGGGCGTGGAATGGATCGAAGGGGGGCGCGAACTCGAGGAGACGGTCCGCGTCGCCCGGCTCTTGGAGGAAAACGGTGCCGCCTTCCTCGACATCAGTGCCGGGATCTTCGAGGCGCCCGCCGCTGTGATGGATCCGATGTACTATCCCCAAGGTTGGAACACCTACACGGCCGAAGAGGTCAAACGCCACGTCGGCATCCCGGTGATTACCAGCCACACGCTTCGCGACCCGGGCTACTGCGAAAAGATCCTTGCCGAAGAGAAGACCGATATGGTGGGCCTCTCGCGGCAGATGATCGCTGATCCATATTGGGCCAACAAAGCCCATGCCGGGCGGCCCGAGGAGATCCGCAAGTGCATCTCCTGCCTGGTCGGCTGTTGGCAGGAGTCGTTGATGGTGCGTCGCTACATGCGCTGCGCGATCAATCCGGCCGTCGGCGACGAGCGATTCATCCATCTGCCCCCGGCCGCGAACACTTGCCGCGTAGCCATCGTCGGCGGAGGGCCCGGCGGGATGGAAGCCGCCCGAATCGCCGCCTTGCGCGGCCATCACGTCACGCTGCTGGAGAAGACCGGCGAGCTCGGCGGGGCCATTCTCTACTGTTGCCCCGTGCCGGCGAAGCACAAGATGCGCTGGTACGCCGATTGGCAGCGGCGCCAGATCGCCCGGCTCGGTGTCGAGGTCCACTACCATGCCGATCCGGACGTCGAGCACCTGAAGACGTTCGACGCCGTGATCCTGGCGACCGGCGGCCGCCCGGCCCGGCCCGACGTCCCGGGCATCGACCTGCCGCTGGTCTGCACGTTCGAAGACGTGTTGCGCTGCAAGACGACCAACTGCGAATTCCACTTCGACGGCAAGCAGCCGCCCTGCCAGTGCGGCGAGTCGGTGTTGATCTGGGGCGACCATTTCGCCGCAGCCGACGCCGCCGAGAAGCTGGCCGCCGACGGCAAGCAAGTCTTCATCGTGACCGAGCACCAGGAGTTTGCCGCGTGGATGGAGCCCTGCCACAAGGACGTGATGCTCAAACGGTTCGCCGGCGGCAACGGCGAGGGGCTTACAGGCAAACCGTTCGAGCACAAGGTCACGGTGATCCCGAACTGCACGATCGTCGACATCCGCGAAGACGGCGAAGTAACGGTGATGGACAACGGCTTCGACAAATCGACACTGCGGGTCAACAACGTCGTACTGGCGTCGGTCGTGCCCAACGAAAGCCCGTACGAATCGCTGCTCGAAGCAGGCGTAACAACCATCAAGATCGGCGACGCCCGCCGAGTACACAACCTCCGGGCCGCAGTAACCGACGGCGCCAACGCAGGCCTAACGCTCGACGAGCAACTCGCCCTGAACGCCAACCACGCAATGATCTCGAAGCTTCCAACCGAAGTGGCAGGCAACAGCCCAACCTCCGATGCTTGACGCCGGCAGGCCAACGGCCCAATCGACGCAAAGTGTAAAGTGAAAGCCTGACCCCGATAGCCGCCACCCCGATAGACCCGATAGACGCCCGATAGACGCGCGCCCCGAAAAATCAGGAAATCTCCGTAAAACTGCTTGACAAGCACCGACATTCTTGCCATAATAGCGTCCGCGCGGTCGGATCTCGGCCGTGAATGCGTATTGAGATCCCTATCGTTCCAGTCAGTGATACCTCGTTGAAGGGAGGACTTCGTGATGAGAAAAACAACCGTCGCATTGGTACTGTTGGGTGTCTGGGTCGTGGGAGCCCAGAGCACGTTGGCGTCCGTCACCCAGGGCGACCTGTTCTACACCGTGTATTCCGGCTTCAATCGCGTCAAGAAAGTGAGCTACAACTTTGACGGCAGCACATTCTCGCTGGGGACGCCCACCGTCCTGGCCAGCGGCATCGGGGCCGACGGCATCGCCGGAAATCCCAACGACGCCAACTCCGTGCTAGTGGCTGGACAAGGCAGTGGTTTGCTCCATCGCGTCAGCAGGAGCGGCGGCGGCGTGCTCCAATCCGCGGGGACGATCAGCAATGCTTTTCACCTTGAAGTGGCCGATTCGTCGACGTTGTACGTGTCCGGCATCCCCGGCGCGTTGGGACGAGTCGCGCTGAACGGGGACGGCTCGATTGGCGCGACCACTTCGATCGCGGTCTCCGGCTCCAATACGGACGTCACCCAAATCATCACCACGCCCAGCGGCGACTTCTATACCAGAAGCTTTTCGGGCGGCAACGGCACCTTCGGCACCATCAGCTTCAGCGGCACTTCTGCCACAACTACGGCCCTCCTGACAAGTCTGCCGGCTGCCCATGGCGGTGTCTACGATCCGTTTACCAACACGATTATTCTGATGGGCGACAACCACCTTACCCAGGTAAGTCTTGGGGGAGTGATCCTGGCGGACCTTACCATTTCCGGGGCCCGTTTTGACCAGGGCACCGTGGATGGCAAGGGACATCTGTTCGCAGCCAGCAACACCGGGGGTCTGATGTTCATGGACTATGCCGCCGCTACTGGTGGGCTGATCGACGACGCGGGCAACTTTAGCAGCATGTTGTTTCTCGAGGACTACCTGGACGACATCGCGCCGCTGGTCGGGGCCGGCACGACCGATCCGGTGATTCCCGAACCTTCCACCTTGGTGATCTGGTCCCTGTTGGCCGTGCTCGGGATCGCCACCG
>JAZFUB010000132.1:0-6093 GCA_036447015.1 Thermoguttaceae bacterium
GGAGTTCAGTGGCAGTCCACGGTGCGTCCAGACACACCCTACATCTCTACACCATATCAAGAACTCAAGAAGAGGAAACATTGAATCATGAATTCAGAATCTCTATCGTGCGTGAGGATCGGGCGACTGCTTTTGCTGGGAACCATCCTGCTGGGAGCAACGTCCGGGCTTCCGGCAGACGACACGCTCCTTACGCCTCGCGATGTGGCACGGATCAGTAGCGTCACCTCGGCGGCCGTGTCGCCCGACGGCAAGCACGTGGCCTATACTCGGGCCGTGCAACGCAATCCGTTGCAGGACGAAGACGGGCCGGCCTGGGTCGAGTTGCACGTCACCGATGCCAAGGGCAACTCCCGACCGTTCGTCACCGGCAAAGTGAACGTCTCGGGCATTCAGTGGACACCCGACGGTCGCGGGATCGCCTTCACGGCCAAACGGGGCGACGATGAAAAGGCGTCGCTCTACGTCGTGCCGATCGATGGCGGAGAAGCACGCCGAGTCGTCGCACACGACTCGGGCGTCAAGGGCGTCGCCTTCAGCGGGGACGGCAATCGAGTGGCCTTCCTGGCGACCGAACCGCTGTCGAAAGAACAAGAGGAATACCGCGACAAGGGGTTCAACCAAAAGATCCATGAGGAAGACTGGCGGCCGACGAAGGTCTGGATCGCCGCGGCCGACGGGTCGGACGAACCCCGGGCGCTGGACCTGGAGGGCTCGGCCTCACGCGTCGAGTGGAGTCCCACGGCAGAGGAACTGGCCGTTGTGCTGGCTCCCACGCCGTCGGTCGACGATGGCTACATGTTCCGGCGCGTCAGTCTGGTCGACGCCGCCTCCGGGACGATCGTCGAGCGAATCGACAACCCGGGCAAGCTCGGACAAATTGGCTATAGCCCGGACGGCAAGCATCTGGCGTTGATCTCCGGTGTCGATATTCACGACCCGAAGGACGGGCGGTTGATGGTCGCCGATGTGCCGGGCGACGGATCCTTGCGAGACCTCATGCCCGACTACAAGGCACACGTCACTTCGTTCCGATGGAAGGGCGACGGCACGTTGCTTTGGGTCGCGGCCGAAGGAACGGCAACGACCGTTGGCGAGGTGACGCTCGAAGGCCAACAGAACATCCGCATCGACGCGACCGGACCCGTGTTGCACGGTCTATCGCTTTCTGAAGACGGAGGCACGGTCGCACTCGTGGGCGACGCTCCGACGCATCCGCCCGAGGTGTTTTTGCTGTCCGATGACGATGAGGCGGCAGAAAGATTGACCCACAGCAACGACTGGCTCGATGAGATACAACTGGCCAAGCAGGAAGTCGTCCGATGGGAAGCCCGCGACGGGCTCGAGTTGGAGGGGATCCTGATCTATCCGACCCATTATCAACAGGGCCGTCGTTATCCGCTGATCCTGTCCGTTCACGGCGGACCCGAGTCGCACGTGAGCAACGGATGGGTGACCCATTATTCGCGTCCCGGGCAGGTGGCGGCCGGACTGGGATTCGCCGTCTTCTATCCGAATTATCGCGGAAGCACGGGCCGAGGCGTCGAGTTCTCGAAGCTCGGCCAGGCCGACGCGGCCGGCAAGGAGTTCGACGACCTGGTCGACGCGGTCGATCACCTGGTGGAAATGGGCCTGGTCGACGAAAAGAAGGTGGGCATTACCGGCGGATCGTACGGCGGTTATGCTTCGGCTTGGGGTGCCACGTTCTATTCCGAACGGTTTGCGGCCAGCGTCATGTTCGTCGGCATCAGCGACAATATCTCGAAGGTCGGAACGACCGACATTCCCGAGGAGATGTATCTGGTCCACCACCGCAAACGCCTCTGGGACGATTGGGACTATTTTCTCGAGCGGAGCCCGATCCGGCACGTGCAGAAGAATCGCACTCCCACGCTGATCCTCCACGGCGAGGACGATCCGCGGGTTCACCCGTCGCAGTCGCTGGAACTCTATCGGCACCTGAAGACCTTGGGTCAGGCCCCGGTCCGCCTGGTTTGGTATCCCGGCGAAGGCCACGGCAATCGACGTGCGGCATCGCGGCTCGATTACAACCTTCGACTGCTGCGATGGATGCAACGCTATCTGCAAGGCCCCGGCGGCGAACTGCCGGAGTTGACGATCGACTACGCCGAGTGACCCGGCCAGTTAGCCGCTGGGCTTGCCCCGCGCTGTCGTGGCCAATTGTGTGAGCAAATCAACCACAAGCAAAGGAGACGTGCCGTGGATTGTCGAACCAAGGAATTGATCGCCGTCGGGGCCTCGGTGACGGCCAACTGCCAGCCGTGCCTGGAGTACCATGTGGGCAAGGCCCGGGAGCATGGAGCGTCAGACAAGGAAATCATCGAGGCCGTCGGCATCGGCAAAGTCGTACGAAAAGGGGCCGCCGGTAAGATGGATCAACACATCGCGACGCTGTCGGGCGGTGCTCCGTGCAGCGAGGACGCATCGGATCAAGGATGCAATCTCGGCGACTGATTGATGGCTGCACGGCATTGCTGCCGAACAAGACGCGTAGGGTGTGTGCTTGCACGCATGCGTGGCATTGAGGGCCGTTCCGCGTGCGTGCAAGCACACACCCTACTTCTTCTATGTCGTTTGGTTTGCCTTCATTGGGCCGAGGTTGAAAAGCTCTTCGGGCGGGCTGCCACCGCCCTGCCCTTCTCTTCTTCCTTCCTTTTTTCCCTCTTTCCCCTTTTCCCGCTCTTCTTCTCCCCAGCTTTCTCTATGGCTCGTTTACTCCGGCAATTCGATGCTCCGAAGCTCCGGCATCTCGGTGGCCGCTTCGGCGTCGGCCATGATCTGCCTAAGCAACTCGATCTGTGGCGTAAGCCCCTTCGCCTCGCGATGGTTCAGTAATTGTTGTTCGAGTTGCTTCAGCTCGGGCATGATCTCTCGGGCGGCGGCGCCGTAGCTTTGCAGGATCTTCAGGCAGCCGGTGATGCGGCTTCGCTTGCCCCAGTTCTCGATGTCCATCGTCTTCAAACACAACGGGATGCCTTCCTTGACACGGTGTTTGGCCAACAGTTTCAGCCCGCTGAGCCGGATACCGCTTGCAAACATCACGCCGCTGGGCGACGGTTCGACGATCGCTTGGTGGATGGCCGGCAAGAGCGGTTCGAGTTTCCAAGCCCAAATCCAGCCGCGAGCACCGGTCGGGCCCAGGGTCCAATCGTGGCGTTCGTCCTTCACGCCGCCGGCGGTGAAGTCGGGGACCGGCGGTTTCGGGGCCGCCCGGCAAAGGGCCGTGCCGAGCACCAGGATCATCAGAGCCAAAAAGGTTCCAACACGATGCGTCTTCATTCGAGAGTCTCCGGTGGCTGTTGCATGGGCGGGATTCTTGTTCGAGTGGCGGAAGTCGCCATTATACTATAGTGGCATAGTGGCAGCTACAGTGTTAGGCAAACTCCGTTTAGCTGTCGCCGGCACGGCGACTTGATGCTTGAACACACTTTGGGCCAAGCCGCCGTGCCGGCGGCAGCTAAACGGATGGCAGAGAAACGGGCAGATGTCGAGAAAGAGGCACCCACCGGCGCCGATTCGCGTTGCGGTGGGTGCCCCGATTCGTATCCCGGCTCAGGCGGGCGTGAACGTCAGGCAATCGAGCATGGCCGCTTCGTGGCCGACGCGGATTCCCGGCGCCGAGCACTCGAAGTCCTTGTTGTAGGAGCAGGCGCCGACCTTGCAGGCACCGACCGACCCGGTCATGCCCGGCACTCCGCCTTTCGTGGTCGATTGCAAGAATGTGTCGCACTTGTGGTCGATCTGGCCGCCGATGGTGATCGCCATTGCGTGACATCGGTTCTCGTCGTTGTACGCGCACTCGGTCGCATCGCACTCGAGAATCTTTGGCATTTCCATGAGGTTACCTCGCTTTCGTGGACCATGGAATGTTCCCGGGAATGTGGGCATTTGCTTGCCCGGCTCCGACCCGAGGAGCCCCCGAATCTGCGCAAAGATAGCCCGGCACTGGACGACGCAGGGACGTTTTCCTTTGGCACTGTAAAGGTGACTTGCTACTTCAGCGGTAGGATTTTCACGTTCTTGTACCAGACCGGGTGGCCGTGGTCCTGGACGCCGAGGTAACCGACGCGTGCGAAGTCCTTGACGGCCCGGCCCTTGCCGCCAAGTTGGAACTTGTGCTTCGTTCCGTCGGGCCGCAAGCCGGGCTTGTCGAAGTCGTCGCAGTTGATCCGGCTGACCGGTTCGCCGTTGAGCTTGACGCTGATCTGGGGGCCTTTGCACTTGATCTCGACGGTATTCCAGACATTCGGCCCCTTGCTGGCGTTCTTGGTCAACGGAGCCAGATCGTAGACGGCGCCGAAGTCGTGCATGCCCGTGCCGGTTCCGGTGGAAACCTGCACCTCGAAACCGGTGTGGACCGGGTTGGCCAGTTCCTCGATACGGAAGAAGATACCCGAGTTGCAGTGCTCGGGCATCTTCACGTCGCACTTCAGGATAAAATCGCCGAACTTCTTCTCGTGAACCAAGACGTATCCGCCCGACTTGTAGGGAACCATGGTCCCGTCTTCGATAGCCGAAGCGACTTTTTTCCCGTTGTTGCACTTCCAGCCCGAATAGTCCTTGCCGTTGAACAGCAATTGCCAGCCTGCTGCCTTTTCCTCGTCGGTCAGTTGGTTGTCGGCCGCAATGGCGGTGTTGACGACCAGCAGCAGAGCAAAACACGCAAGAAGGTGAAACGTTCGCATTGGAATTCTCCTGTGTGGGGTGTGAAACATGCGGTTAGAGCAAACGGGGCTTTCTCGTTTAGCTGCCGCCGGTACGGCGGTTTGGCCGAAAGTGTGTTCAAACGTCAAGTCGCCGTGCCGGCGACAGCTAAACGCCGGGAAGTGCTCATTCTAGTCTGTCATCGGCGCGAATGTCAAGAATTCGGGAATTGCCGTCAGGCCGTGCCGGGCGAGTGATAGTCGTTGTCGGCCAGGTAATCCAGCACGCCCCGCGAGTTCTGCCAGACCTCGTACATCAGTTGGTCGCGGATCAATAACCGGATCACGGCCTTCTGGTCCCGATTCAACGACCCCGGCGCAGTGATCTTCGAGAGGATCTGGTTGTCGCCCTTGTCCAGGGCGGTCAGCGCCCAACCGGTAGCCAATTGATGCGACGTGAGGGCAGAAAGCCGCGGTCCCTCCTCGTCGCGGACGACCTTCAGTTCGACGAACTTGAAGTTTCCGTGTGTGGGAAGTTGATCCCGGTTTTGCTTCGCACCGATCAGTCCGGCAGTCGTTTTGAGCATCCAACCCTGCGAGTCGTTCTTCCAGGCGGCCACGAGTCTCGTCTCGTCGAGAATCAGATAGCGGCTGGTCGGATCCAGACGCACGGGGGCATCGATCGGCCGCAAAGTCGTCTCACCGCCGCCGTCCGTGGCCGTCGATATCTGGGGACTTTCCGAGGACGGCATTTCCGAAGGGTCGGGCTTGGCAATGACTAGGGGCGTGCCGCACTTGGGGCACTTGCGTGTCTGCCCCTCCAACTCGTCTTTGGCGTTGAGCATGCTTTGACAGCTCGGACACACAATGCGAATCATGGCCGTAGGGTCCTCTGCTTCTTCGTTTCTCGTGCGTCAACCGTGTTTCAGCAGACCGGCGGTTCGCAAGAAACCCTCGGCCGTGTGGGGAATGTCTTTCCCCCTGAAGAACTATGTTAGCCGTTTGTTACAGTGCTGTCAAGCAGTTGGTTCGGCAGTCCGATCGAGAGTGGCTCCGGGCGCATCCTCTTTTCCAACAATGCTTTGTGTCTTCAAGATTGACCGTCGGTGCGGGCGATTCCCGGCCTGGCAGCGACACATCAGCAGCAACTGGTCGCATAGTCACATCGTGTGGAATCTCATAGCATTTCGGACGGGTTCATTGTGCATAATGGCGTAAGTGCGTAGAATATGGTGATTGCGGAGAGCGGGGTTGTTTTTCCGGGGTGCGCAGATGGGTTCCGCAGAAAGGTTAGGATCGGCCGAAAGCGAACTATGGAGAGTTGTTTGCAATCTCGGCATATCCATGGTAAATTTGCGAGTTGCTCGGTTGCGTCCCTGCGCTATGGAACACTCGTGGGGAACCGAGTGAGAGATGCCTGCCTCGGGAA
>JAZFUB010000133.1:0-8484 GCA_036447015.1 Thermoguttaceae bacterium
ACAGGATTTTAGCCCCGAAGGGGCGCCAGTCAATAGCCCAGGGCGTAAGCCCTGGGAATGTTGGCAGAAATACGATCACAAGCCCCAAAGGGGCGACAGAACTTTGGCCTTACCCGCCTCTGTCGCCCCTTCGGGGCTCTGGTGCCGAGGTTGGATCGTCAAGTCCCAGGGCTCACGCCCTGGGCTATTGACTATCGCCCCTTCGGGGCTTGCTCGTCGCCAGCCATACAGCCCAAAGGCATGAAGTTCCGGCAAGCCCACCGGTAATCTATTGTGGCACTCTCGGCCAGATACCGTTACACTAGGAAGTATCGGAAGTAGTGCGAGCCCTATGCACGAGGTCGGCCATGGCCGTGGAGTGGTTTTGCAGAATCTCGGGCG
The DNA here is from genome assembly GCA_036447015.1 of Thermoguttaceae bacterium. Lineage (GTDB taxonomy): Bacteria > Planctomycetota > Planctomycetia > Pirellulales > Thermoguttaceae > JAZFUB01. The sequence continues at coordinate 382 of JAZFUB010000133.1, forward strand.
AAGTGGCGGGCCCCTTCTCGCCACATCAACTCAAAGAGTTGGTGCAAGAGGGACGGCTTGCGCCGCAGGATCAGGTTCGACAGGGAACGGACGGTTCCTGGGCTGCGGCAGATCGCGTGAAGGGGCTCTTTTCCTCGGCCCGGGCCGTGCGATCGGAGCCGGACTTGCCCGTGGCCCAACCGCTGACAGCCAACCCTGTGGATGATGGCAGTCAGAAGTCGGCTGCTGGAAAGGCTGCCACGACGACGCCCGCTGTAATCCCTACGGCCGAGCAGTTGGACTTGCCTTCCGCACGCCCGATTCCGCCGCCGCCGCAGACCTCTGGGTTGCCTCCGGCGAACGGGCCGGCTGCCGAGGGACCTGCCGCGTCCCCAAGCCCTTTCGAAATTCATGCCGACGCCGAACGCCCCGTCGCCAGGGGCACGATACTTCGTAAAAAGGATCGGAAGAGCGTTTTCTTGGTGGGCGGTTCGCTCGCCGTATTGGTCGTGTGTCTGGTCGTTGTGGTTGTCCTAGTGGACCCGGCGATGAACAGGCAGGCCGAGGAGTCGGAGACTGCATCGACCGATCGATCTGCGGCAACGCAACGATCGGCCGAAGAGGACCTGGACGCCCTGATCGACGGGCCGCCCGAGGATCCGTCCAAGACTCTGTCCAATGAGTCGCCCCCCGAGCCGCAGGCAGACGAGCCACAGGAACCCGAGCCGCAGGAGCCCGAGCCACAGGAAGACGGGCCGCAGGAAGACGGGCCGCAGGAACCCGAGCCACAGGAAGACGAAATCAAGTGGCTCCCCGCCAAACAGCCGATACGGATCGAAAACGTCCGAGTCGAAATCCTGTCGGTCGAGATCGGGCGGCCTCGGCTTATCGACGAATCGGGCGAGGTCAGCCAATACGGCCAGAACTTTCTGCTGATCACTGTGGGCCTTCAGAACGTCGACGAGAAGAACGAGTTGAAGTATACGAGTTGGGGTGTTCGGGGACCGACCAGCAAAGGCCTGACGCTCAGCGACGTCCAAGGCAAACGTTACCCGACGTTGCGTCCCAGCAACTATCGGATCAAAGGACAACTCGCGGAAGAGACGCTCGCTCCGTCGGCGTCGGTCGAAGACGTGCTGGTCTTTCAAGCACCGGACGACCCGACCGAGGCCTTGCATCTTCAGTTGCCTTGCGCGGCCTTTGGACAGAAAGACTGGCTGTATCTCGAAATCCCGCCCGACATGATTCGCGTTGCGGAAGGTTCGGCCGATCGCGGTGACGGGCCCGGTGGGCTTCCGGAAATGGGCCTGGGAATCAGCGCGAGGGATGGTGACGGCAGGAATTCCAGGATCTCTTCGGCCACACCGCGCGATCCCTTCGACGAAGACGAAGATCCCGACGGTGACGTCTCTCAGATCTTTCGAGATATCGATGAACTCGGCGGCGGCGAGAAGGAGGAGAAGGCCCAGAGACCCTCTGAAGAAGAGGAAGAGGGCGGCTTCTTCAGATGAGCAATCGTGTCAATGCCTTGGTCACCGGTGCCGGAGGGTTTCTCGGGCTGTATCTCGTCGAACAGTTGCTCGAGCGGGGCGACCGTGTCCGGACGCTTTGCCGTGGGCAATACGCGGAGTTGGACGCTCTGGACGTCGAAACCGTCCGTGCAGACCTGTGCGATCGCGAGTCGGTCGTCGCCGCATGTCGGGACATCGACGTCGTCTTTCACGTGGCGGCCGTGGCCGGGCTCGGCGGGACGTGGCAGCACTACTACGAGATCAACACGCTGGGAACGCAGCACATCGTCGAAGGCTGTCACCGGCACGACGTCGGGCGGCTCGTCTACACCAGCAGCCCGAGCGTCACGTTCGACGGCACGGATCAGCGAGGCGTCGACGAGTCGGCCCCGTACGCCGAGACCTGGCTCAGCCATTATCCGCACAGCAAGGCGTTGGCCGAGCAGCACGTGTTGGCCGCCAACGGTGTCGACGGGCTGTCGACCTGCTCGTTGCGACCGCATCTGATCTGGGGACCGCGAGACCGGCATCTGATTCCACGGCTCCTCGGGCGTGCCCGAAGCGGTCGGCTGCGACGCGTGGGCGACGGAACGAACCTGGTCGATACGGTCTACGTCGAAAACGCGGCCGAGGCCCATCTCCTGGCCGCCGATGCAATGAAGCCCGGTTCGCCGGTTGCGGGCAACGCGTATTTCATCAGCCAGGGCGAGCCGGTCAATTGCTGGGCGTGGATCAACGAAATCCTCGACCTTGCCGGACTCCCGCCGATCGACAAGACGATTTCGCTTCGGGCCGCATGGCGAGTCGGCGCGGTCTTCGAGACGCTCTATCGACTCCTGGGCCGAAAGACCGATCCGCCGATGACACGTTTTCTTGCCGCCCAGTTGGCCACGTCACACTATTTCGACATCACGCGTGCGCGCGAAGATTTTGGTTATCGGGCAACCGTTTCGACGGCCGAGGGCATGCGTCGGTTGGCTGCGGAACTGTCTTCCTGATCGCGACATCCGACCGATCACTCGGCCGGCGCGATCGTTCGTCCTCCGTCGACCGGCAGGCAGACGCCGGTGACGAAATCGTTTTCTACGAGAAACACGACCGCGTGGGCCACGTGCTCCGGTCGCCCCACGCGCTTGACAAGCGTGCCTGCGACGGCCCCTTGCAGTTCCAACTCCGAAAGATCGTCCGGCGGCATCACCGGGCCCGGCAGAATGCAGTTCACGCGGACCCTCGGATTGCGTCGGGCCAGTTCCACCGCCATGGTTCGCGTGATCGTGGGGATCGCGCCCTTGCTGGGGAAATAGGCCGCGTAGTCCGTGTACGGCCGCACGGTGGCCCAATCGCCGATCGTCACGATCGAGCCGCCGCCGGGCTGTTCGACCATGATCAGGCCGGCTCTCTGGCAGCAGAGGAATGTCCCCAAGGCATTGACGTCGAACTGACGCCGCACGTCGGCGGCGGTGACGTCTTCCAACGGCTTGGACTCCCAGACGGCGGCCGCGGTGACCAACACATCGAGACGTCCGAACCGATCCATGACCCGGTCGAACAGACGTTGCACCTGCGACTCGTCGGCCAGGTCGGCTTGAAACGCAGCAGCGTCGGTCTCTCGATCGGTCAACGTCACGACGGTATCTTCAGCCGATTCGCCCGACCGATTGTAGTGCAGCGCGATGCGAAAGCCCCGATCCGCCAGTGCGATCGCGATCGCGTTGCCGATGCGTCGCTTGCCGCTGCCGGTGATCAAAGCGACCTTTTCATGGGAGGATGAAGACACTCGATTCCGCCTCGCTGGGGTTGACAGGCGCACGGTGACACTCAATAAAGGGGACTGTCAGATCACTACTGTTTTATCGACCAATCCGTCGGCGTGCAATGACCGGCGGCCGAAACATTTCGGAGCATTGAGAGAAACATGAACGTCCTGGTCGCCGGCGGGGCCGGTTATATCGGCTCGCATGCCGTCAAGCAACTGATCGAGGCCGGGCACGGCGTCGTTGTCGTCGATAACCTCTACCGGGGGCACCGCCGGGCGGTCGACCCTCGGGCAACTTTCCATGAAATCGAATTGGCCGACACCCGGGGCCTGATCGACGTCATGCGGCAACACGCGACCGACTGCGTGATGCACTTCGCCGCCTTGGCCTACGTGGGCGAGTCGGTCACCGAGCCGCTGAGCTACTACGACAACAACACGGCCGGTACCATCAGCCTGCTTCGCGCGATGGACTTCACCGGTGTGAAGCGGCTCGTGTTCAGTTCGACGTGTGCGACGTACGGCGAACCCGAGACGACGCCGATCGTCGAGACCATGCGACAGGAGCCCATCAATCCGTACGGCTGGTCGAAATGGTGCGTCGAGCGCGTGTTGAAGGACTATGGCGCGGCCGACAAGGAGTTTTCCTACGTTGCGCTACGCTATTTCAACGTCGCCGGTTCCGCGGCCGACGGATCGCTCGGCGAGGATCACGATCCGGAAACGCACCTGATTCCCGCGCTGCTGTTGACCGCGCTGGGCCGGCGCGAGAAGGTGACCGTCTTCGGCACCGACTATCCCACGCCCGACGGAACCTGCATCCGCGATTACGTTCACGTCGAGGATCTGTGTGCGGCCCACATCCGGGCCATGGAGGCGCTCAACCCGGGCGACGGGCGGTTCTACAACCTGGGGATCGGCCGCGGCTATTCGGTCAAGGAAGTGATCGATGCGGCCAAGCGAGTCACCGGGGTCGACTTCCCCATCGAATATGGGCCACGACGAGAAGGCGACCCGGCCGTACTCTTCGCCAATGCCCAAAAGATCCAGCATGAACTGGGATGGACGGCCAAGTACACGGAAATCGACCACATCGTAGCCACGGCCTGGGGCTGGTTCAAGGATCATCCAGGCGGCTATGAAGACGAATAGCAATTCCGCCGACACACAACAACCAAGGAGTCATGCCATGTCCGATTCGATCAACCGTCGTCGATTTCTTCAGCAGACCGCGGTCGGTGGGGCCGCCGTGACTGCTGCTTCGCGCGTCTTGGCAGACGACGATCCAACGCCCGATCGGACGATCACCGTCGGCGTGATGGGCATGGGCGGTCGGGGAACGAGCCTGGCCCAGCAGTTCCAGCAGCAGCCGGACTGCGAGGTGACCTATGTGTGCGGCGTCGACCAGACCCGACTGGCCGCGGCCGTCAAGGCGGTTCAGAAGCTTTCCGACAGGGCACCGCAGGCGGTCGGCGATTTCCGCCGGATCCTCGACGACAAGTCGGTCGACGTGTTGGTCTGTGCCGCTCCGGACCACTGGCACGCCCCGGCGACGATCCTGGCCTGTTCGGCCGGCAAGCATGTCTACGTCGAGAAGCCCTGCTGCCACAATCCCCGCGAGGGCGAACTGCAAATGGCCGCCGCACGGAAGCACGACCGGATCGTGCAGATCGGCACCCAACGCCGCAGCTACCCGGGCCTGATCGAGGCGATCGCGAAGCTGCACGATGGGGTGATCGGCCGAGTGCTCTTTTCACGCGGATGGTACAACAACATGCGAGGCTCGATCGGCCACGGCAAGCCGGCCGAGGTGCCCGACGGGCTCGACTACGATCTATGGCAAGGTCCCGCCCCGCGACGGCCTTTCCACAGCAACACGTTGCACTACAACTGGCATTGGTTCTGGCATTGGGGGACCGGCGAGATCGGCAACAACGGCGTCCATGCGCTGGACATCTGCCGTTGGGGACTGGGCGTCGATTATCCGAGCCGCGTCACCTCCGGCGGCGGCATCTATTACTTCGACGACGATCAGCAGACGCCCGACTCGCAGGTCGTCACCTTCGAGTTCGGCGATCGGATGATTACCTGGGAGGGACGCAACTGGCACCCGCGAGGATTCGAGGGCACCGGATTCGGCGCGTCGTTCTACGGCGACGAGGGCAGCATGATCGTCGGCGGCAACGACTACAAGATCTACGACCGCCGCGACAAACTGATCGAAGAAGGCAGCGGCCGAGGCAGCGACGCGGCCCACATCGCCAATTTCCTCGAAGGCATCCGCACCGGCACCCCACCGAACGCCGAGATCGAAATCGGCTACAAGAGCACGCTGCTATGTCTCTTAGGCTCGATCGCCCATCGCACGGGCAGCACCCTCAACTGCGATCCAATCAACGGGCGACCGATCGACAACGAAAAGGCGATGGCCCTATGGGGCCGCGAGTACGAGCCGGGCTGGGAGCCGACGGTGTAGAGACACGTAGGCCGGATCGCGATCCGGCAACAGGGCCTCAAGACGACGACTCGGCCAACGTTTCCCACAACTGCGGATCGTCGCCGAACACGTGCTCCGGCGTGGCGGCTGTCACTTGCCAATCGCCGGCGTCGATCTGCTCTTCGAGTTGGCCCGGTCCCCAGCCGGCGTGGCTGTCGAAGATTTTCAGCGGCGAGTCTGGCTTGCGGACCAGCTTTTGAAGGTCTTTCTTTTTGATCGAATAATAGACGCCCGGCAGGATCTCCAGTTCGGCCAGCTCCCGACAACCATGCACGGCCATGATCGGGCCCGGGGCCGGGCCGCCGGTGTTGACCGGCCGGTCGATGTCGCACGGGCCCTTGATCTGCTGCTTCCAGAGTTCCTCGACCGTCGCGACGCTCGGGCGGTTGACGACCACGCCGAAGGCCTGCTCGGGCGAATGCTGGATCAGCAGGATGACCGATCGGGCCAGATCGGGATCGATCGGCATCTGCGCGGCGACGAGCAGGTGACCTTGAAGAGATGTCATGGAAATCCGTGTTCCGGGTGGAAATGACGACCAGATCAGTATAGCGCCGTGCTGCGGAGCGTCAACCGAGGCCCCTATGGTCGGGTATTGACCCGTAAGGGCACGTCGTGTATCAAGTAGGTTGGATATTGTCCCGCCCATTCCCACGCAACACCCTCCTCGATGCACGAAAATCCCCCCGGAGACAGACGAATGACCCGACGAACGAACCGACGCCGGTTCCTCTGCATGACACTGGGTACCGTGCCGTGGTGGCTACCGCGTGGCCGGTCGGCCCTTGGAGAGGAACATGCGGTCAAGTCGACCCGACTGCAAACGGCGACCGAGAAGGGCTGGGCGCTCGGCTCGGCCGTGTCGATGACCGCCTTACATGCCGATCGGGCTACGGCCCAGCGTGCGGTTGCCCGGGCCATGGACGAACTGCGGCTGGTCGAACGGTTGATGAGTCTCTATCGGCCCCAGAGCCAATTGGCCCGGCTCAACCGTGACGGTGTGCTCAGCGATCCGCATCCGTACCTGGTCGAGGTTCTGCATGCCGCGCAGAACATGTCCGGGCGAACCGGCGGCGCGTTCGATATCACCGTGCAGCCGCTTTGGAAATGCTACGAGACGGCAGCCAAGGCAGACGGCATGCCCAAGCCGGACGATCTTGCCGGTGCCCTGCAGAAGGTCGATTGGCGACAGGTGGAGATCTCGACGCGGCGGGTGCGGCTTCGCGGCAAGGGAACGGCCGTCACGCTCAACGGCATTGCCCAGGGTTTTGCCGCCGATCGGGCCGTGGCCGTTCTCACCCGGCACGGCATCGAGCATGCCCTGGTCGATACGGGCGAGATTGGGACGCTCGGAACGAAGGAGCAGGACGGGTCGCACGAGGAACGGGCATGGACCGTGGGCATTCAACACCCGCGTCGCGACGATGCCTACCTCGGCCTGGCGAAGCTCGAGGGCAGGTGCCTGGCCACGTCGGGCGACTATGCGACGACGTTCAGCCCAGATTGCCGAGACAACCATCTGTTCGATCCTCGCACGGGTCGGTCGCCGGTCGCGTTTTCCAGCGTGTCGGTTGCGGCCGCCACCGCGATGCAGGCCGACGCACTCTCGACGGCCCTGTTCGTGCTCGGACCCGAGCGAGGGCTGAAACTCGTCCAGTCGACGCCCAAAGCCGACGCCCTTTTCGTACTCAAAGACGGTCGAACGCGGGCGACCGAAGGATTTCCGCAAGACGCCTAGAATTGACCGGAGAGTATTTTCCGATTTCGATATCCCCGTTTAGCTGCCGCCGGCACGGCGGCTTGATGCTTGAACACACTTTCGGCCACGCCGCCGTGCCGGCGGCAGCTAAACGGTCGACTTACTCGAAACAACCGCACCGAAGCCATGAAGACCGTTGAACCGCCAATTCGCCGCCGAGCAACCTTGACCCTGGCAGCCTTGACCCTGGCCGCCGTGCTGCTGAGTATGCCACTGTCTGCCGCCTTGGGCCGTACGTGGACCGATGCCTCGGGCAAGAATACGATCGAGGCCGAGTTGATCGGCTACGACAGCGGCATGGTGCAACTTCGCAAGCCCAACGGTGAGACCCTCTCCGTCTCGTTTGACAAGTTCTGTGTTGCCGACCAGCAGTTCGTCAGACAGTATATTGCCGGCGGAGGGCAAGAGAAGAAACCGTCCGACGCCGAGTCGACCGCCGATCCGGACGAGTTGTTGGTCGAGCTCCTCACCGGCGCGAAAAGCCGAGGCCGGCTGGTTGCCCGAGACGATGAGTCGATCAGCTTCGAGATCCTCATCGGCAGCCGGAAATACTCTCGCAAGTACCCGCTGAACCGTTTGCACGCGATCACGATCGGCGGCC
>JAZFUB010000134.1:0-2557 GCA_036447015.1 Thermoguttaceae bacterium
CTTGACGCGATGCCCTTGTCAGAGGTACAATCGCAGATACTCCCGTTGACCGACCAATCGCGGCACTGTTTTTGAAAAGGGTTTTTTCATGCGACATTCTCGAAGAACTCGAATTGTGGTTTTCCTGTCGGCTCTGTTCTCAGTAGCGATCCTCGGCAACATCCCTGTGGTCAGCGGGGCTGAGCTTGACGGCAAGATCGCGAAGCCGCCGGCGAGTGTCTCCGCGGACGAACTGGGCTTCGACGAAATCGTCTTCGTCAAACGCAAACCCTATTCGTCGGATCACTACTATACCGACATCAACAACGGCACGAGCGCCGACCGATTCCTTCCCGAGAACAGTGTGTGCGTCTACAATCTTCGCACGCAGAGCGAACGGGCCGTGGTCACCGCGGCCGATCTGCCGGGCGGGCAAGGTTTCATCGGCAAGATCAGCCTCTCGTTCGATGCGAAGAAGGTCTTGTTCGATTTCCGCGAGACGCCCGGCTCCGGTTTTCGTATTTGGGAAGTCGGGCTCGACGGATCCGGCTTGCGTCAGGTGTCGTTTCCGCCGGAAGATGAAGCCGAGAAGGTGGCCCGATGGGGAAGGTCCTGGCACACCGACGACGTTCATCCCTGTTATCTACCCGACGGCCGAATCATCTTCTCCTCGACCCGCTCCGAACACACGGTCCTCTGTGGCGGTTCGGCCGCGCTGGTGGCCCCCTCGCTGCACCGCATGCACGCCGACGGGACGCATGTCGAACAGTTGACCAACAGCCCCGTCAGCGAGTTCTGCCCGGTGATCCTCGACGACGGACGCGTCTTGTATCACCGCTGGGAGTATATCGACAAGGGCGCACGCGTGGGCAAGACGATCTGGTCGATGAATCCCGACGGCAGCAAGCCCCAGGAACTCTACGGCGTGGCCGACGACACGACCACCGTCTATATGTATCCACAGCCGATGCCCGAGAGCGATCGCCTGGTTTGCGTCGGAACGTGCCATTTTCCGCAGGGTGGTTGCCTCGGTGCGATCATGCTGATCGACATCAAGAGCGAAAATCGTGCACGAGGGCCCGATCCGGATGAAACGGGCTACGTGAAATTCGATGACCAATACGCGGTCACGAACCTGACGCCGCACACGTTCGTCGAACGTCGGACGGAGCCCGGCTGGCATTTCCTGACCGACGACGGTTCGTATAAGCACGACCGCAACGGCCAGAGCGGCCACCTCTACACGCATCCCTATCCGGTCAACGAGCGACAGTTTCTGGTCTCCTACAAGGTCGACCCTGCGGACCACTACAAGAACGTGGCCGATGCCTACTCGTTGTATCTGATCGATATCGATGGAAACCATCGTCTGATTCACCAAGACGCCGAACTTTCCTGTTGGCATCCGACGCCGATGGTCGCGAGAAAGACGCCGCCGGAGATTCGCACGGCCTACGATCCGACCAACGCCCAACGGGATCGGGCCCTTTGCATCGTGACCAACGTCTCGCAGGGGATGTCGGGCGTCGAGCCGGGCGAAGTCAAGTGGCTCAGGATCAACGAAGCGATTCCACGCTACTGGGCGACCGGCCGGAGATGGGGCTCCTCGCTCAGCAGTGCCAGTTGGAAGGCGGCCCTCTGGCCGCGAGTGCAGTGGGGGATCGTGCCGGTCGAGAAAGACGGCTCGGCCTATTTTGAGGTGCCGGCCGACCGCAATATCTTCTTCCAGGCGTTGGACAAAGATTTCAAGGAACTCCAGCGAGAGAGGACCTATGTGAACTACCAGCCGGGTGAGGTCCGTTCCTGTACCGGCTGTCACGGCGATTCCGGCCGGTCCGTTCCTCCAACCCGGGCCGCAACGCCGCTTGCCTTGCGCCGGGCGCCGAGCGTTCCCAAGCCGCAACCGTGCGATCTGGTCGAAAACGGTGGCACCGGCCTGGCCGGACAGGTTCTCCACTATCCGACCGACATTCAGCCGATCTTCGATGCCAAGTGCGTCTCGTGCCACGGCAACAAGGAGCCGGCGGGCGACCTGAGACTGACCGGCGACTTGACCGTTCATTACAGCACGTCGTACGAGCAACTTGCGAGCAAGCAGTTGGCCGGCCCGATCGTTCCCGAGTTCACGTCGTTCCGCCAAGGTGATCGGGGCAACTACAACGGGGCCTTCCTGCCGCCGAAGAGTCTCGGTTGCTTCAAGAGCACGCTGATCGACCTGCTGATCGATTCGTCCCACCCGAAGAACGCCGAAGACGACCATTGCGGCATGCTGACCGAGAACGAATTGATGGTCCTGTACCGTTGGGTGGACACCAACTATCAGTTCTACGGCAGCTATTACGGCCGGCGCCACTCGAACTGGGCGAACGCGGATCCCGCGAAACCCGACTACACGCCGGCCGACTTCCGGCGCGAAGCAACGTTCGAAGAAGCGATCAACATGTTCGCCCCCGAGTGGCATCGCTAGTCGGGCAGCAAGCTCCGTGGTAGCTACGTTCGCCAGAACGTGGTAAGCATTCGCCGAACCCGTCGGAGAACCAACTTGTACGATGGGCCTCCGAGCCCGTCGGGGATTCCA
>JAZFUB010000135.1:0-9976 GCA_036447015.1 Thermoguttaceae bacterium
TATGGCGGGGCTGATCGTGGCGGGCATTTTCGCGGCCGCCCAGTCGACGATCTCGACCAGCATGAACTCGACCGCCACGGCCGTCGTGACCGATTTCATCCGGCCGTTTCGCCTTCTGAAGACCGAACACGGCTACCTCAACTGCGCCCGGACGCTCACCTGCCTGTTCGGACTGGCCGGCACGATGCTCGGACTGTTGTTCGTCGATCCGGAGATCAAATCGCTCTTCGACCAGTTCATCAAGGTGATCGGGCTGTTCATGGGTGTGCTCGGCGGGCTGTTCGGCCTGGGTATTTTGACGCGTCGTGCGACCGGCCCGGGCGCATTGGCGGGGGCGCTCGGCGGTGCGGCGGTCGTGGCGATGACGCAATATTTCACACAAGTCAACGGGTACCTGTACGCCGCGATCGGGCTGACTGCCTGTTTCACGATCGGATACATCGTTAGCCTCATGACGGGCCGACCGTCACGCGATCTGACGGGACTGACGATCCATAACCGGCCCGTTTAGCTGTCGCCGGCACGGCGACTTGGTTGGCAGGCCGTTTTGACATCGCCGTACCCAACATCGCCGTACCCAACATCGCCGTACCGGCGACGGCTAAACGGGCGGATATCGAGAAATCATGAACCAACAGCGAAACGACGAACTGCTTGCCGAACTGAAGTAAAGAAGGGGGAGGGAAGAAGGGAAAGGGGGAAAAAGGGAAGACGGACAATAATTCAGGTTCATCCGACTGAAGCGTAGGTGACCGGTGGCTTCAGGAAGTACGGGTTCCTCTTCTCTGTTGTTGGCCGTGTGGATTGCCGGAGAATATCGGCATTCATGCACCCGTTTGAACAGAGAAGAGGAACCCGTACTTCTTTGTGGCGGCCTAACAAACGCAAGTTCCGGATGAACCATAATTCTCTTCTTCCCCTTTTCCCCCTTTCCTTTTTTCCCTCACTCGTCTTCCCACTAAAATGTCCGAATCCGAATGTTGCGGTACCAGGCCTCCGACGGGCGGCTTGGCTGAATCTGCAGGGCGATGATTCCCCGTAGCGGAATGTTTGCCTCCTCCTCCGTGTAGTCGACGGTCTGGATGCCGTTGATCCAGAGTTGAATCCGCTTTCCCTCGCAGCGGATGCGATAGTCGTTCCAGTCGCCAATGCGGACCGGCTTCTCTCGCGGCACGACCATCGAGGCTGCTATCACGCGGCCGCGACGCGCCTCGTCGTAAAGGCATCCCCACCAGTTGGCGCCGAGGTCGGCCTGATAGCCGGCAGCCACGCCGCTGCCTGAAATCCGTCGGGACCGAACATTCACGCCGCCGTTGGGATTATTGCCAAGCAGCTTGAACTCCAGCCGAAGCTCGAAGTCGCCGTACTCTTCCTTCGTGCAAGCGAAGTCGTTGCCGCTGCCGATCGGCTTTTCCAGGTTGCCGCCGACGATCGCACCGTCCTGAACCCGAAACACGCCCGGGCTGCACTGCCAGTCTTCGAGGTCGGCGCCGTTGAAGAGAGGTGTGAAGTCGGCCTCTTCGCGAAGCTGCTCGGCAAACTCCCTCGCCTTGGCGATCTGCTTTTCCGCCTCTTGGCGAAGTGTCTCATCAGTCGTAAGGTCAAGCACCCGACGCAAGGCTTTCTCCGTTTCTTCCGGCGAACGGATCGCAACAAGCGGGGCCATCGCGACGAGCGTCGAACAGGCGGGCCCTCGAAGCGCGTCGTCGCCGAGACACGATTCGGCCAGGGCCAAGCCTTCGGGTGTCGGATAGCGACGCAACACTTCGAAGACGAGCAATCGGTCGGCGTCGCGCCCGGCGATTGCCAGCGTGTTGCGACAGACGGCCATGCGTTGCTCGGAGGTCATGTTCAGTTGGCGGGCAATGCGGACGTACCCTCGCAGCGCTCGGACCTTGTATTTGTCGCTGTCGAGCGTTTTGGCCAAATCGAGCATCACCGGCGCGGCATCGGCCGTCAGCCACTCGCCGAGCAATCGGGTCGCGGCGTCCTGAATGGCGCCGTCGTTGTTGCGTGCCGCGGCCGAAACCGTCTTCAGGGCGGTCGTTCCGCCGATTGCGGTCAGTTGTTCGAGCAGGAAGACCTTTGCGACGGTCGACGTGCCCGACATCGCGGCGGTCAGTTCGGCAGCACACGCCTCCTGCGGCATCCGCACGCATGCCGCCTTGAAGGCCGGCGCGGCGGTGGCGAACTCCTCCGACCCGAGCGTACCGATCGCCAGGTCGATGAATTTTGGAAGATCGTCGATCGCGGCCGTGGAACCCAACGCACCGATAGCTGCCGGGCGGACCGTCGTGTCGTTGCTCTGTGCCAGTCGCAGCAACGCCGGTGCGGCCGATGCGATCTTCCGTTGTGATGCCATGTCGACGGCCAGCGCAACCGTTTTGGAGTCGCCGCTATCGAGCATCGCGACAATGGCCGTATTGATCTCGCCGCTTTGCAGCACCGCAAGCGTCGATCGGGCCGCCTCGGCGATACGCGGGTCGGATTGCGTGGCCCCTTGCAGCAGCACGGGTATCACCGACGAGTCGCCCAATTGGGCCAGCGTCCGGATCGCTTGAACGCGAACTTCCGGTTCACCACTGCCGGCTGCCTCGACAACGGTCGGCAACGACGCCTTGCTGCCGAGATCACCCAACGCGATCAACAACAGGGCCTGACGCTCGGGCGTTTGGGTCTTGAACTGGGCGACCAATGCGGCCGATGCGTCAATGTCCAACATGCGGGCAGCCTGCAACGCGAGCCGGAACCGGGCCGGATCGTCGGACTCTAGTTGCTCGACCAGTCGCGGCAGCCCGTCGTTGCCCAACGCAAGAATCGCATCGTAGCTGGCAGCCAACGCGACATGTTCTGGTACGTCCGCCTCCCCAACCGCATCGCACAAACTTACGGCCTGCTCGGTTTCGCCCTGTTCTGTCAGACACCGTGCGCAGATCAAACAAGCGTTTGCTACCGCAGGACGCAACAGTGTGATCTCGGAAACCTCACCACGCAACACACGGGCCGACTCGAGCGTGCCGATATATCCCAGGGTGCGGGCAGCGGCTTCCGCAGTGGCCCGGTCATCGCTGTCGAGCAACTTGGCCACCGAGTCGATCGCCTTGGCGTCACGCCGCACGCCGATCGAACCCAACACGCCGATCAGCCGTTCGCCCTCGAAGCGGGAAAGTGCGCCGCGCAGTGCCGCATCGGGGGCCGGCCCGGGGATTCCTTCCAACGCACATCGGGCATAGTTCGATAGTTTCTCGTCGCCCAACAATCGGGCCAACATGGGGACGGCACTTTCGTCGCCGACGATCGACAACCGCTGACACGCCTTGGCCTTGTCGAACACGGAGGCGTCGGACGTCAGCACACCGACCAGTTCGGCCGTTCCCTCGGCGAACGCCATCGTGGAAAACATCGTCGCAAGGCATGCGGCGGCCAGTGCGTGGTTGATCTTTCTCGCGTAATGCATGATGATCGATTCCCGTTGTTTGGTTGTTATTGCGGTAGATGTAGGGTGCGTCTGGACGCACCATCTTGAAATTAGGAGTTCAGTAGCAGTCCATGGTGCGTCCAGACGCACCCTACACCGTGGAAAAAGGGGACAGGCACCGAGCCGGCGACATTTTCCGAGGGTTTGGCATCTGTTCGGGCTCGGAGCCAGTCCCCATTTTCCACTCCAGCTAGATTGTCCACGGCTCGCGTGCCGCGCGGGTTCGCATTCGATTGGCCTCTTCGTCGCCGACGAACGCTTCGGCGACCGGGTCGAAGGTCAGCTTGCGGCCCAGTTTCCAGGCAATGGCCGCCGCGTGGCATGCGATGTGCGAACTCCTCATGACGTCGGCGTTGGCGGCCGTTCTTCCGCGCGATTTCACGCAGTTGAAGAAGTCGCGCACATGGGTCGTCGGCGTGGTGCCGGCAATCGTCCGAGCGGGCAGTTCGGCCCGAAGCGAATCGAGCGAAACGGCGATCCGGCCCGTGTCGCCCGTCTCGACCCAGCCCTCGTCGCCTTCGAAGCGGACCGGACACGTGCCCAAGCCGAGCCAGCCCGAGCGGCGGAGGATCAGCTTCACGCCGTTTCCGTAGCGACAGGCGATCGCGTTGTCGTTTGGCATGTCGATCGGTTCGTACTCGATGGGCATCGTCCCGTCGGCGTCGTTCGCCCATTGACAGAGGTCCAACGTATGGGCTCCCCAGTCGAGCAGTTTGGCCCCGGAATCGAAATCGTAGAAGCCTCGCCATCCGCCGTTGACGTACGACTGATTGAACGGCCGCCATGGCGCGGGGCCCAACCACATGTTCCAGTCGAGGACCTCGGGATCCGGCTCGGGCTGCTCGGGGAGCCACTCGTGACGGTCGATCAAGGAATAGATCGACGCATGGAGCGTCTGCAGGTTGCCGAGTTTTCCGGTTCGGGCCAAGTCGATCGAATGGATGAAATTCGAGATACTGCGACGTTGGGTCCCGGCCTGGAAAACGCAGCCCGTGCGGCGGATCGTGTCGGCCAGCCGACCTGCCAGGGCGATGGAGATCGCACACGGCTTTTCGCTGTAGACGTCCTTGCCGGCCTCGGCCGCCAGCATCGACGCGGTCGCGTGCCAACGGTCGCCCGTGGCGATCAGCACGGCATCGATGTCGTCGCGGGAGAGCAGTTCGCGGAAATCGCGATACATGACGCATCGATCGTCGTTGTTTTTCACGTCGGCCATCTTCTTGACCGCCAGACGCCGATCGGCCCGAACGTCGGCGATTGCGACGAACCGCACGTCGGGTTGCGGGAGCATCGTGCTGAGCACGAAACCTCCGCGGTTTCGGATGCCGATGCCGCCCAACAGAATCCGCTCGCTCGGAGCGACGATGCCGTCGAGCCCCAGCACGCGGCCGGGGACGAACGCGGGCACCACGACCGCCGCACCGGTCGCCGCCACCCCCTTGAGAAACCGCCGCCGCGTGAAGTTCGATGCCGAGTGCTTTTTCATAGCCCTGCTCTCCCGTTGGGGTTTCAGTCGTGCCAAACCGGCCTCCACAGAAACATCTTCCTATGCTATTCTAGTACGTCATCTTAACGGAGGCTTTGCAGCGAAGTCAAGCTCTTGCGGAAAAACATCCGGGAGAGACGGCCCCGTTGAACGATCGGGCATCGAAATCGGGAAGTCCCATGATCGAGTGGGTCCAAACTCACGAAACGATTCTCTGGTGGCTGGCGGCCACGTCGGCCGTTACGTTCATTGCCACCCTGGTCGTCGTACCTTGGCTCATCGTTCGCATTCCCGAGGATTACTTCAGAGATCCAAAACGTCATCGGGTACCATGGGCCGATCGGCATGCCGTGGTGCGCGTGATCCTGCTGATCGGGAAGAACCTGTTGGCGTGTCTGCTGCTCGTGGCCGGCATTGCCATGCTGTTGTTGCCCGGCCAGGGTATTTTGACGATCCTGGTCGGCGTCCTGCTGCTGAACTTCCCGGGCAAGTACAAGCTCGAACGATGGCTCATCCGACGCCGCCCGGTCCTGCGTTCGGTCAATTGGCTGCGCCGACGGTCCGGCCGAGTGCCGCTGGAGACGTAGGGTGTGTGTGCTTGCACGCGTCTTTACTTATCCTCCTCCGACTCGATCATCTCCGGCGCCTGAATCATGCGTGGCGAGGTCTCCACGGGCGAGAGTTCTTCGATCGTCGTTTTCTCGCCGGCGACGCCCATCTCCTTGAACTTGCGGGCACTGACCAACACGCGCGACTCCAACGACCCGACGGCCCGGTTGTACGACTGCGTGGCCGAGTCCAACCCCTTGCCGACCTTGGCCAGATGTCCGCCCATGGCGGACAACCGCTCGTAAAGTTCTCGGCCGAGGTCGCTGATCTGCTTGGCATTGTCGGCCAGCCGCTCCTGCCGCCAACCGTAGTGCACCGCACGCAGCAGGGCGATCAGCGTCGTGGGCGTCGCGATGATCACGTTGTGGTCCACGCCGATCTCGATCAACTCGGGATCGTACTCCAATGCCGCACTGAAGAAAACCTCGCCGGGCAAGAAAAGCACGACGAATTCCGGCGTATGCTCGAACTGGGCATGATAGGACTTCTTGCTGAGGTCTAGAATGTGCGTGCGGACTTGTCGGGCATGGTCGCGGAGCTTGGCCGATCGGGTTTCATCGTCGGGCGCTTCGATCGCTTCGAGGTAGGCCGACAACGGCGCCTTCGAATCGACGACGACGGTCTTCTCCGCCGGCAATCGTACGATCATGTCGGGCCGCAACCGGTTGCCCTCATCGGTGTCGACGCTCTGCTGCTCGTAGAAATCGCAATGATCGAGCATGCCGGCCATCTCGACCACGCGTTTCAGTTGGATTTCTCCCCAACGGCCCCGCACCTGCGGACGGCGCAACGCCTTGACGAGGTTCGACGTCTCCGAGCGGAGTTCCTTCTGGGTCAGCAGCAGCGAGTTGACCTGCTCTCGCAAACCCTGATAGGCGCCGGCCCGGGCCTTTTCGATGTCTTGGATCTTCGTGTCGACCTTGTCGAGCGACTCTCGGACCGGTTTGACCATTTCGCGGATCGCCTGCTGCCGCTTGTCGAGATCGCCCTTGGCCGACTCTTGAAACTTTTCGAGTGTCGTCTTGGCCAGATCGAGAAACGATTGGTTGTTGGTCTTCAAGGCTTCGGCCGAGAGGGCCTTGAACGCGTCGGACAGCTTTTGCTTCGCATCGTCCAGAACGGCCAGTTTCTCCTTGGCCTGTTTGCGTTCCTGCTGGAGAGTGGTCTTCAACTCGACGCCCTGCTCGCGGAGGTTCCGCTCGGTCTCCTGGTGCTGTTGGACCTGTTGCTCCAACCGACGGACCTGGGCATTGAGCTCATCGATCGACAATTGCCGCGCATCGAGCCGCTCGGCCAAGGCCACCCGCTGGGTCTCGACCTCGCTCCGACCACGGTCGAAAGCGTGCTGAATCTTCGCACGGAGCAGAAACCAGACCGAGCCGCCACCCAGCGCGATCCCGATCAGCAGCAAAAGGATGGGGAGTACATATTGCATAGATCCGAGCTTTCTCATCGCAGGTTGGAAGACTTTGCGTTTAGCTGTCGCCGGCACGGCGACTTTGCCGAAAGTGGGTCCAAACGTCAAGCCGCCGTACCGGCGGCAGCTAAACGGACTCGTGTTGAAATGGGCAGCACATCCGACGCCAATATACTCGATCTCGGCCTGCCCGACTGCCCACCCCCTGAATCGATTGTAGGGTGGGTGGCACACATTCCACCCAACCATCTTGACAAAAAGCCGTCAGACCCCGTACCCTTAGAATAGTTGCCCGGCGGTGCGGGGCCTTGTCTGCAAGCGTGTTCATGCCAGGAGGTGCGAAGCTATGGCCGTGATTTACCGAGTCAACCTATCCGACCTAACTGTCAACACGGAGACACCGAGCCCCGAGTACCTCGAAAGCGGTGGACGAGCGTTGACCTCGGCGATTGTGGCCAAGGAAGTGCCGCCCACGTGCCATCCCCTTTCGGCCGAAAACAAGCTCGTCATCGCCCCTGGAATCCTCAGTGGAACGGGTGCCCCTTGTTCAGGTCGAATTTCCATAGGCGCAAAGAGCCCACTGACGGGCGGTATCAAAGAGAGTAATTCAGGTGGTATGGGGTCCATCGCACTAGCAACATTAGGGGTTAAGGCGATCATACTCGAAGGCAAGCCGGCCGCCGGCAAGCTCTACCGCCTGATTGTCAACACGGACGGCCTGAAGATCGAGCCGGCTGATAATCTGGCTAACTTGGGCAATTATGACACCGTCGCCAAACTGTACGAGGAGTTTGGCGACAAGGTGTCCTGCATCAGCATCGGCCCGGCCGGCGAAATGTGTACGACCGCATCGAGCATTGCGATCACCGACGTCGAGGGACGTCCCACTCGCCATTGCGGCCGCGGCGGTCTGGGGGCCGTCATGGGCTCGAAGGGGGTTAAGGCGATCGTCGTCGACCCGACCGGCGGAGAACGTCCCAAACCGGCCGACGTCGAGATGTTCAAGCAGGGCTCTCAGAAGTTCAACGCGGCCCTGAAGGGTCACCCCCTGACGGGCGAAGGACTGGCGAAATTCGGCACCAACTCCTTGGCCAACGTGATCAATCAGGCAGGCGCCTATCCGACGCGAAACTTCAGCGAGGGACAGTTCGAGGGGACCGAGGCGATCAGCGGCGAGCGACAGCACGATGTGATCCTCGAACGGGGTGGCAAGATCGCGCATGCGTGCCACCGCGGCTGCACGATCAAATGTTCGCGGATTTACCTCGACAAGGACGGCAAGTATGTCACCAAGGGTCCCGAGTACGAGACCATTTGGGCCCATGGTGCCAACTGCGGCATCGACGACCTCGACGCGATTGCCCAAATGGACCGTATGGACGACGACCTGGGACTCGATACGATCGAGATCGGTGCGACGATCGGCGTGGCCATGGAGGCCGGCCTCATCGAGTTCGGCGACGCCGAGGGAGCGCTTGGCCTGTTGGAGGAAGTCCGCAAGGGCACCCCGTTGGGACGCTTGATTGCCTCGGGAGCCGAGGTGTTCGGGAAGGCTTACGGCGTGTCGCGAATCCCGACGGTCAAAGGCCAGGCGATGCCCGCTTACGACCCGCGTGCCATGATGGGTATCGGTGTGACCTATGCGACCTCGACGATGGGCGCCGACCATACGGCCGGCTATGCCGTGGCGCCGAACGTGCTGGGGATCGGTGGAAACGTCGATCCGCTGAAGCCGGACGGCCAGGTCGAGTTGAGCCGCAATCTGCAGATCGCCACCGCCACGATCGATGCCGCCGGGCTGTGTCTGTTCATCGCCTTTGCCATGCTCGACGATCCGACCACTTTGGACGGAATCTGCGAGATGCTCGGCGGTTTGTACGGACGGCCCTTCTCGGCCGACGACTACGCCGAGATCGGCAAGCGGACGCTCGCCCTGGAGCGGCACTTCAACGAGGCGGCCGGGTTCAACTCCCGCGACGATCGGCTACCCGACTTCTTCAAGACCGAAAAACTGGCCCCGCACGATTCCACGTTCACCGTGCCGGACGACGAGTTGGACGAAGTCTTCAACTTCGTGGAGTAACGACCGTTCATGCCCAAGGTCCAAGTCAATCTCTACGCCATGCTGCGGAAGTATAGCGGCGGCAAACCGTCGGTCGAGGTCGAGATCGAGCCGGGCCAGACGGTTGGGCAGGTGCTCGAGCAGTTGGGCGTGCCGCCGGAGCAGACGCGGATCATCTTCATCGACAATCGGGCCGCCAGCCTCGCCAGCGAACTGCAGGGCGACGAGCAAGTCGGCATCTTTTCGGCCATCGGCGGTGGATAACTCCGCAGCGGTCTTCTACGGGTAGCTACCGTCGCCAGACGGTGGAAGACGCCGTCTTTTGCGAAAAATCGGCCCCCATTAACCACGCTCCGGCGAGCGTAGCTACCGCAGTGGTCTCGGGTGAGTGCTAGCCTATCTAAGAACTCGTACAGGAATAACTTCCCGATTCAGTTCTTGGGTGTTGGCTTTGAGCAGTGAGCAGTGAGCTTTGAGTCATGGGCTTTCCCACTGCTCATAGCTCAAAGCTCACTGCTCATAGCCAAATAGGGAAGTGATTCCTGTACGAGTTCTAAGTATGGTTGTTACGAACTCGTTACGTTCGCCCCGCCCGGTGTCTGCTACAATGCGACGGACACTTCGACGCAGGAATCGTCGAAAACGGGTTTTTTTCCACACCAGCGAAACTCGCGGGAACTTCTTGGCCACAAGAGCGTCTCATATCCGGGGCACTCTCCGCGTGTGCAGTTTTTGACAGCTCAAATCAGACAAATATAGGAGCAAGCAAATGCAACGGTTGATCCGCCCGATCTTATTGCAAGCGATCCTCGCCGTCGTGATCCCCGCGACCGGCGCCACTATCGCCATGGCCCAAGCCGACGCCCAGCAAGCCTACGATCAGGCCAAGGGCCACTTCGCGGACGGCGACTTCGAGCAGGCCCG
>JAZFUB010000136.1:0-5400 GCA_036447015.1 Thermoguttaceae bacterium
TCGTCTACGCGGTGCTCCACAACACCGAGGACAAAGTAGTCAACGCGACGATCAATGCTGCCAGACTTCGGCTCGAATGGGGAAAGGTCGGCAAGAGTGAGATTACCGTGCGCGTGACCAACACGTCGACCGGCCGGTTTCTCGACAACAAATTCAGTGTCGAGGTGTGGCAGCCGGACTACTGGATGCTGGTACTGACGGTCGTCGGCGGACTGGGGATCTTTCTGTTGGGCATGAAGAACATGTCCGAGGGCTTGCAGGCCGTGGCCGGCGCCGGGTTGCGGCGGATGATCGGTGCGGTTACCGACAATCGCGTTCTGGCCATTGGGGTAGGAACGGGCGTGACGATGTTGATCCAGTCCAGCTCCATTACGACCGTGATGGTCGTCGGATTCGTCAATAGCGGATTCATGACCCTGGCCCAGGCCATCGGTGTGATTATGGGGGCCAATATCGGCACGACGATCACCGGTTGGATTCTCGTCATGAAGATCGGAAAATTCGGTCTGCCGATCCTCGGATTTGCCGCGTTCGTTTATCTTTTCTCCAAACACGACCGCATTCGATACGTCGCCCTGGCGATCATGGGGTTGGGGATGGTCTTCTTCGGCCTGGAACTGATGAAGAACGGGTTTGCGATCGTCAAGAATCTGCCCGCCTTCGAGGCGTGGTTCGAGCAGTTTTCGGCGACGACGTATCTCGGCGTTTTGAAGTGCGCCATGGTCGGATGCGTATTGACGTTTATCGTCCAGTCGTCGTCGGCAACCCTGGGAATCACGATCTCGCTGGCTGTAACCGGTGTGATTCCCTTTGAGACCGGTGCTGCCTTGGTGTTGGGTGAAAACATCGGTACGACGATCACTGCATTTCTCGCCTCGTTCGGCGCAACGGTTAATGCGAAGCGCGCGGCCTACTTTCACATGTTATTCAACACGCTCGGGGTTGCCTGGATCACCGCACTGTTCATCCCCCTTTACATGCCTCTGATCAGGATGATCGTGGGCATGGAACCGGGTTCCGAGCCCGGGACGGAGGTGGTCCGTGACGTTACCTGGGCAATTGCCATGACCCACACAATTTTCAACATCACCAACACGATCCTCTTCATCCCGTTCGTACGTCTCTTCGCCGGCTTCCTCGAACGTGTCGTCCCGGAGCGGGCCGTCAAGGAGAAACCGCACCTGACGAGCCTGGATGTCCGCATGCTGGAAACCGCGGTGATCGCCATCGAGCAGTCGCGGGTCGAGGTGCTGCGAATGGCCCACGGTTGCACCAAGCTTTCCGACTGGCTGAAGGAACTGCTTACGCAGGAAGTCCCCGATCAGAAGACCGTGCAGAAGGCGTTCCATCGCGAGGAAGTGCTTGATACGATCCAGGACGAGATCGTCGCGTTCATGGCCCACCTGTTGGCCGGCAATGTTCCGTTGGACGTGACCGAGGAAGCGCGACGCCAGTTGCGCATGGCCGACGAGTACGAGTCGGTGAGCGATTACCTGATCGTCGTGTTGAAATCGCATCTGAAGCTCCAGCAGGAAGGGTTGCGATTCCCGGAGGCCGATTTCGAGAGCATGCTCGGCTTGCACGATTTGGTGGCCGACTATTTGGCACTGATCAACGAGGGCTTCGAACGGCGTCAGCCCGAGGTGATTACCAAGGCCAAGTCGCAGGGCGAAGCGATCACCCTGCGCACGAAGGAACTGCGTGACCATTTTCTCGTCCGAATGTCCGAGCAGAAACTCGACCCGCAGGTCATCGTCGCGTATCACGCCCAACTAAACGCCTACCGCCGTGTGCGCGAACACCTGTGGAACGTGGCCGAGGTCATCGCCGGCGAGAAGTAGCCGAATCAACCGGCCAACACGGGCTGAATCATCTCGACCCAATCGTGGACGCGTCGCTCGGTCATTTCCGGTTGGTTGTCTTCGTCGATGACCAGCCCGACGAAGTGGCCGCTTTCGACGGCCTTCGAATCGAGGAACTCGTAGTCGTCGATCGGCCAAGGCCCGACGACCTCGGCACCGCACTGTTTGACTTTCTGGTAGAGTGTGCCCAGTCCGTCGGCGAATTCGTCGGTATACGCGGCCGCGTCTCCGAGGCCGAACAAGGCGACTTTCTTGCCGCTCAGGTCGAGATGATCCATCTGGGGCAAGAAGGCTTCCCAATCGTCCTGCAACTCGCCCTCATTCCAGGTGGGAATGCCGAGAATCAGCGCGTCGGCCGATTCCAGATCCTCGGCCGACGCCTCGTGGATGTCGGTCACCGAGGTCAAGGCGTCGCCCATCTCCCGCTTGATCAGATCGGCCACGTGGTCGGTGTGTCCCGTGGTACTTCCGAAGAACAGGCGTATGTTCGCCATCGTCAGGTCCCCCTTTTTCTTGGTTCTCGCGTGTTCGAAGTCCCGCCTTTAGGCAGTAAGAGTTGCGTATACGATTCCCCCGTTTAGCTGCCGCCGGTACGGCGGCTTTGCCGAAAATCGCAGCCAAACGTCAAGCCGCCGTACCGGCGGCAGCTAAACGGACTGGTGTTAAGACCCTTCGAGCCCCAACTGCCTCAAATCTAGCGATCTCGCATCGAAAGACAACCTTCGGGCAGGGGGTGTCTGCACGGGATTGTCTCGAAATGGAGAGGTTGCGCCGATCCTACCACTCGACCGAGATCGCGGCCGTGGTCAAACCGGCGCCTACGCTGCAGAGGACCAATTTGTCGTCCGGCTTCAGGTCCCTTTCGATTTCGAGCAGGGCCAAGGGGATGCTCGCGCTGGACGTATTCCCGACTCGGTCGACGTTCAGACAGAAACGGTCATAGGGCACGCCGCTTCGTCGGGCGGCCGCTCGCAGGATTCGTCCGTTGGCCTGATGGGGAACGATCCATCGCATCTGTTCGACTTTCCAGCCCGTCTTCTGCAACGCCTCCAGGATGACGGCCGTAAAGCTGTCGGTGGCGAACCGGAACAGCGCCGGGCCGTCGAGCCGGATCCAGGGATCGATGTTTCCATCTCCATTGGGGACAAAGTAGCCGGGATGCTCGCGTCGCGCCATACGAAGCCCGCGCGTATCGGCGCCGAGAATCGCATCGCGGATCCGATGCCCCTGATTTCCCGCCGAAATGATCGCGGCACCGGCACCGTCGCCGAAGATGAAGTAGGAGTTCCGGTCCGACTTGTCCAGCAGCCGCGATTGGATGTCGACACCGACGGTCAGCACGTTTCGAGCCATGCCCGAGAGAATCATTCCCCGAGCCATCGACACCGCGTAAAGCCAACCGGAACAGGCCGCATTGAGATCGAAGGCCGGCACACCGCGCAGGCTCAGCCGATCCTGAAGGATACAGGCGGTCGAGGGCATGGCCATGTCGGGTGTCGTCGTGGCGAGAATCACCGCGTCGATCTCCTTCGTTGCGATTCCCGACTTGCGGATCGCTTCCAACGACGCCTTGAATGCCATGTCCGACGGTCGCTCGTCCTTGTCGGCCCACCGCCGCTCGCGGATGCCGGTGACCTGGTAGACGTATTGTTCGGTGATCTCGGGAAACCGTTCGACCAACTGGGCGTTGGTGACGACCCGATCGGGCAAGTAGCCGCCGATGCCGAGGATGACGGCGCCCTCGGCATCTCCATCTCCGGGCTGCCTGAGCGGGACGGTCATTCGCTTGAAGGAGGTTTCGTCGTCGGCCACCGCCGGAGGGATCCATTCCTTCATCTCCGGGTCGGACGTCTCGATCTCCATGACCGAATCGGTCAGCAGAATCGTTTCGCCCTCCAGATGGAAAATATGGATCGCGATCCCCTCGCACGGAGCCTCGAAATCGAAGACCGACTTTGCGCTGTCGACCTGCGCCAAAACTTGTCCCTTGACAAAGTGGTCGCCCTCGCCCACGGACCACTCGATGATCGTCGCCTCGGTCTCCGAGGCTCCTTGCGCGGGGAAATACAGCGGCATCCTGAAATGGGTTCCGTCCATCAGCTCTCCCGATACAGGTTCTCGATGCTCGTCACGATCTTCTCGGCACTGGGCCGGCAGTACGACTCCAACTCGGGTGCAAACGGCACCGGCACGTCCGGGGCGGCGACCAGTTGCGGCGGAGACTTCAAGGCGCCGCCGCACTGCCGCACCACCGACGAGATGACCAGGTCGCCGATTCCCTGCGTGGCCCCACATTCCTGGACTACCATCAGCCTGCCCGTCTTTTCCACCGAGGCGACGATCGGCGCCAACTCGAGCGGTTGCAGCACAAAGGGGTTCCAAACTTCGACCGATCGTTGCGAGGCGCCCGCGGCGGCAATTGCCTCGTGGACCATCGCCCCGAAGGCGACCAGCGTCACGTCCGACCCCTCGGTATACCGGCGGGGTCGCCAGAGGGCGTCGAGATTGCCGTCGAAATCGATCGGGCCGCTCTTGCTCCAGTAGAGCAGCTTGTGTTCGAGCACCAGGCACGGGTTGCTGTCGTAGAAGCCGGCCACCAGCGCCTCGAAAGTCTCCTGGGCCGTGGCCGGATAGAACAGTTTCAAGCCCGGAAATCGCGTCCACAGCCCTTCGAACTCGCCGGAATGGAACGCGCCCATCGTCAACCCGCCGCCGCAAGGCAACCGCAGCAGCATGGGCGCCGCCGAGCCGCTGCGAAAGTACCACGTCGAGGCGTTGAGCCCCAATTGCGAAACGGCTTCGGTCGCGAAATCGGCGAACTGGAACTCGACGATCGGCTTGGCGCCGGTCTGCGAGGCCCCCAAGGCAAAACCGACCGTGGCCGACTCGCAGATCGGCATGTCGATCACCCGCTCGGGACCGTAACGGTCGATCAGCCCCTTGCAGGTCTTGAACGCCGACCCGTACACGCCGACGTCCTGCCCGATCAGGACGGCCTGCGGATTGTTCGCCAGGATGTAGTCCAGCGCGAGATTGACCGCCTCGCCGTTCTTCGCGCGGGGTACCTTCAGCCGCTTCACGATGGCGGGCGACGAGTTGGCATAGATCTGCCACGAGTGGGTCCGCGGATCGGGGCGGGCGACCTTCATCGCCCCGGTAATGGTCTGGCGGATTTCGTCCTCGATCGACTCTTCCATGGCCGCGACGTCCGCCTCGGCCATTCCGCAAACTTCCAGCAGCTTCCTTCGCGTGGCCGGCAGCGGGTCGCGACTTCGCCACCGCTGCGCCTGCTCGGGGCTGACGTATTCGGCCTTGTCGTACGCGGCGTGTCCGTCCAGCAGGAGGCACATACACTCGATGATCTTGGGCGCCGTTTCGTCGTGCATCGCGTCCATGGCGTCCCACACCGTCGAATACACGACCCAGGGATCCAGGCCGTCGATCGTGCAGCCCGAGATCCCGTAACCTGCCGCGCGGTCCGAGAGGTGCTCGCAGTGGTATTGGGCGCTGGTCGGCGTGGAGAAGGCCAGGTGGTTGT
>JAZFUB010000137.1:0-13151 GCA_036447015.1 Thermoguttaceae bacterium
ATGCCCTTATCTCCTACGAAAACCAGTGCGACGCGACTTCCCGGGCGGGCAGCCCGACAACGACCACCAGCAACGACAACCCAAAAACCAGCATACTCGACTTGGCGAACCTTGTGATGCTATTTGTCGACGACAATGTAGGGCGCGTCCAGACGCACCATCTTGAAATTAGGCGTTCAGCAGTCCATGGTGCGTCCAGACGCACCCTACATTGGGGGGAGAGGCTCGGGGTGACTCTCTGCTGCCTGGTTCGGCAGCATTTCGGATGTTCTGTTTATCGACCGACTGCGTTGGATTCCCCAATGGGGTCCTTGGTGCTGATAGAACCGGCCGTCGAGCCGGGCCATCTCTTGCAGAAGCGTCGTCGGCTGCATCCGTGGTCCGAGTCGCTGAAGTGGCTGCAAGAGGTCGACGATCCGTGCTGCCGAGAGTGTGTCGGCCCACCGCAACAGCCCACCGGCCGACGCCGGAAAACCGAGGCCGAGGACCGCCCCCAGGTCGATGTCGCCCGGTTCAAGGTCGCCCAGGCCGTGGATCTTGCCGGCCTCGATCATGCGAGTGGCTTCCAGGATCATCGGCAGCAGCAGCCTGAAAACGATCGATTGCGACGTGTGCGGCCGCGGTGGTCCGGCCCATTGCGCGATGATCCGGTCGACCGTTTTGTCCGATCGCGCGGCGTCCGATCGTGCGGTGTCGGAGTCGATTCCATCGCGCTTGTAGGAGAAGAAGCCGGCTCTCGATTTGCACCCCAGGCGACCGGCCTTGATCATCGAGATCAGCAACGGCGACGAGAGGATCCGCTCGGGGAAGGCCTCGGCCAGGACCCAACCGGCGTGGAGGACGGTATCCAGGCCGATCTCGTCCAAGAGCCGCAGCGGCCCCTTGGCCATGCCGAAATCGGTTGCCGCCTTCTCGATCGCTCCGATCGGGACGCCTTCGAGCAACAGTTCCATTGCTTCGGTCAAGTAGGGGATCAGAAGGCGATTGACCAGGAACCCGGGCCCGTCGTCGACGATGATCGGCACCATGTCGATCGCCATCGCATGGGCCACTGCCGTGGCAATCGTCACGTCGGCGGTTTGTCGGCCGCACACGATCTCGACCAACGGACGGCGGCGGACCGGGTGAAAGAAATGCAGCCCACAGAAACGGTCCGGCTCGGCCAATCCCTCGACAAGCCGGCCGACGGGGATGGTCGACGTATTCGATGCGAGAATGGCGCCGTCGCGCAGCAGCGGTTCGACACGTGCGTAGAGTTGCCGCTTGGCCGGAATCGTTTCGGAGATCGACTCGATGACCAGGTCGCACTGCCCGAGAAGCGCTTCTTCGGTGGTCGGGTGAACTAGCCGCTCGACAAGTCGTCGTGCATCTTGCGCCGACATGGCGCCGGCCGACTTGTCGGGCTCGGGCTCGCCCGGCTCGGGTCCCTCATCGATCAGTTCGGCGAGAATCCTGTCCCGCGCATCGTCGAGCATTTGCCGATCCACGTCGGTTATCACGACCGGCAGATTCTGCTTCACGTGGATGGCGGCCACAGCGGTCCCCATCATGCCCGCCCCGACGATCCCGACCGATCGCACCGGACGGGGCGAGGCCGAGACTTGCTCGAACCGAGAGGATCGGCAGTAGCGCTGCACCAGTGCGCGGACATTGTCTGCCGCATGCGGTTTCGAGAGTTCGTAGGTCCTCAGGTCCAGCTCGTGATCGAGTCGCAAGTCCATGGCTTCCTTTCCGTTGAACTGTCTTTTCGGGTGTGGCTGGATTCGCGGGAATTCAGGATTCGCCGAATTCGCCTGAATTCTTGCGAATCCAGCTACGCGAAGGTCTCAAAAAGACCGCAAACCGTTCTGCTGCCCGGCGGACGCTTGTCGGTAGTACCAACGTTTCCAACGCTGGATACGTTGTGTCGTCGTTGCCGACGACTGGCCGTTCTCGCTGGCCACGTCTCGCCCGAGGACCTTGGGCAGGCTATTCAATGCCCCTCGCGAGACGGCCATTTTCGCGTCCAGCAGGCCTATCAAGATGGGTACGAATGCCGGATCCGGCATTTCGCCCATCGCGACGGCCACCCGATACTGTACCGCAGGATCGTTACTGTGTGCAAGCCTCTCGAGCCCGGCAGTTCCCTTTTTGTCGCCGAGCCGAGCCAAGGCGATGGCCGTCTCCACTCGGACGTTTTCGTTCGTCGCGGCCATCAGTCTTTGCAGGGGCCCGGTGTCGTCGATCCGCCCCAAGGCCCCCAGGGCATGGACGGCCGCACAGACGACCGAGTCGCTCGTATCCTTATCCTTCAGCGTTTCCAAAAGCACCTGTGCGTGTTGCGGTTGGGGACAGGCTGCCAGGTTCTCGCACGCTCGGCGGCGAACCTCGGGTGATGGATGACCGGTGGCCGTATAGGCGAGGCGAATGGCCGGCTCGTGGGGATTTCGCTCGACGGCCCTCAGCGCGTTCTGCCACACCAACTGGTCCGGATCGCCGGCGACCAGCTGGTAAAGCCGCAAAGTCGCCAGTCGGGACAGGGGCCTTTCGCCGGCCAACTCGGCCAGCTTCGCCGTTGCCCGACGGCGCGGCAACAGATCGGACATGTCCATCTGATCCAGCGCGATGTACTCCGGCCCGTGGCGTAGCAACACTTTGCGATATATCGCCACCGGCAGCGCCTGTTGTCGATCGAAGACGATCTGTTCCAGCGCCGGGAGCAACTCCGGGCCAAGCTGCTCGATCTGTGCGATGTCTCCTCGAACGACCATCCCCTCGATCCGATCGACCTCGGACGCTGGAATCGTCCGTTCGGGCCGCCGGCCGGCCAGCGCCCGCGAAAGCGCGTTGTGATCGATCCCTCCGAACTGCTGCCGAAAGCCTATGCGCAACTCGTCGAGCCGGTCGCTTGAGACCTTTTCTTTCGTACCGTCGGCCAGATCTGCCGCCGGAGCCCATCGAGTGGCCAGTTGTTCGGCCGCCGCGTGCCGAGTCGTCAGACAAGAGCTGTCGAGTGCTTCGATCAAGATCGGTCCGGCAAGCGGCAGGGGCCATTGGCCCAGCGCGGTGATGACTTCGCTTTGCACCTTCACACTGGGATCGCCGAGCAGTTCTTCGGCCGCGACCGCCGAGTCCCGGTCGGGGAATCGGGCCAGCGCACGTGCTGCCCGTTGCCGTACCTGCCACGACTCGTCGTCGAGTGTTTCGAGCACAGGCCTCTTCACGCCCATCAGGCCGAGCGCCGTGACCGCCTCTCCACGGATCCGTTCGTGTGGGCTCGTGTCGAGCAACCGTTGCAGCGTTGCCTCGGCCTCGCTGCCGCCGAGTTGGCCCAGCGAGGCGACGGCCTCGATCCGAACCCGAACGTCATGATCGTTCAAGGCCGCACTGAGTCGCGCGAGAGCCTCGGGATGCTTCCGCCCGGCCAAGGTCTGCAACGCGGCCGTACGCACCCGCGCTGCCGCATGCGCGGTGAGTTTGACGATCTGCGGCGGCAACGTTCCACGCCGTTCGTCCGAGAACGCATTCAACGCCGCGACTTGCACGTCTTCCGAGGGACTTTGCAGTGCGGCGATAAAGCGTTTGTCGTCGGCCGTGTCGACGTGGCGTGCCAGACCGAGGATCAGTTCCTCGTGCAATTCATGATGGTCGGAGGCCCCCGGTCGGCCATACTGGTCGATCAATTCCCGTATCAGTCGCAGGGCCGTCGGATCGGGTAGGGTCGTCGAACCGGAAAGGGTCGCCAGAGCCTCGGCGGCCGCACATCGCATGGCCGACGGAAGCGCAGGCGTTCGCACCGCGTCGGCCAGATGTTCGGCTCCCGCGTCGTCGCCAAGCCGAGCCAACGCAATCGACGCGTTGGCCACCACCGTCGAAGATCGGTCGCCCAGGTAGCCGTGCAGGTCGGGACGCTTTGTGGCCGGACGCGCCAGGAGTTCCTCCAATGCCGGATAACGCCACCGGTAGACGCGCTCCGTCGAGTCCTCACCGCGCCGGACGGTCTGGATCCAGAGGCTCAACTGTTCTTCGTCGCTATGCCGGGCAAGCACGGCGCGGTCTTCGGCAGCGAAGGCCGTCGAGGCCTCGGGACCCGTGGCAGCGGCGTCCTGGAGCTCGTCGGTCGACCGATTCTTGTCACCCGACGAAGTGAGCAATCGAGGAAGACGTCCCTCGGGCAACCACTGGCAGCCTGTGCCGAGCAGCCCAACCGCCAACGCACCGATCAGGACGGCAGAGTTCAGGGCGCCGGAACTCAGGGCATCTGGGCCGAAACGATGTTTGAAAGGAACCGACACTTTGGGCAAGTCCTTTTGCCGATGTGAAATGTCGAGATACGGATATTAGGGCGTCAGAACATCAAGGTGCCAGCGCCCTTATCTTGTCGGCCTCCTGGCCCACTCTTTCGGTCAACGTAAGGTCGTCGAGACTCTCGTCTATCAGAAGTGCCTCCAGCGCACCCAACGACGCAGTCAGGCCCGCGACGAATTGCGGCCCGCTTCCACTGCCGGCCAACGGTCCGATCCCGTTCTCGGTCGGGTCGTTCGGATTGCCGCCCAGCCCGGTCGAGATGCTCGAGAGATGGGATGCCAATCGACGTCGCAAGACGCCGTCCTTTTCCGCATCGCAAGCATCGAGTGCCAGTTGTCGCAGTGAAAGGACGGTAACTCCCGCACTCCGCCAACCCGCACCGCCATACTTCAGTTCGCCGAGTGCCCGAGCAGCGGCGCAACGTGCGGCCAGCCGCAGTGGTTCGTCGGCCACCATGCGGGCGATCGCATTGGGCACCACCCCGTCCGTTCCCAGACTACCCATCGCACCGAGTACTCTGGCGGCCTGAACACGCATCCAAGCACGGCCGTCGGCGCTCGGCCCGGGGGCCGTTTCGCTGGTGACCAGTGTGATCATCTCGGTTTGCACCGACGGGGGCATCGGGGCGCCGAGCCTGGCATGACGGGCGATACCCGCCATCGCCGCCACCTTGACGGCGTCGGGTTGCGTTGCTGCCTGAATGGCCGGCAACAGAACTGTCTGCAGTGCGGCCGCATGCGGAACCGGATTTTCCGCCAGTTTCGCCGGCTCGGCTTCGTTCAACTCGCCGATCATCAACATGGCATTGACTCGGACGGCCCGATGATAGTTTTGTGAGGCCGTGGTGGTGAACCTTGTCAGGATGAGGTCTCGCAGGTGGTTGTAGGCCGACCCCCGCTTGGCCGTACGCAGATCTCTGTCAAGGTCCCTGCGAAAGGTCGTCAACAAGTGCCGTGTTTTCGGATCCGACCAGCGTGCCAGCGCATAGGTTTCATAGTATTTGTCGAACATGTCCTGCTCACCGGCACCGAAAGTGCCCTTCCTGAGTATGGCCGATACCTTGGACTTATTTTGCAGCTGGGTCACGTCGACCGGATCGACAATGTAGCCGCCGCCTGGCGCCGGCTGGCCCAACGCCGAGCAAGGGGCGAAACCGACGGAAAACAGCACCGCCAACAGACCGATCGACCGGACCGTCGGACAACCGTAGCGAAAGTGATTGGCAATGGACATCGGATGCGAGCAAAGAGGATTAGTTGCCGACGAGCCCAGCAAAGCGAGCCCGGAGGCAGCGGGCCCAGGGAAACATAGTCAATATTATAGTGTACTAACGATCGGGCAATCCTGTCAAGCTGTATAACGCCCCACCCAACGCGGGGGAGTGCTTCCCATTTTGACGCCCAGACAGAGATGTAGGCCGGATCGTGATCCGGCATTTTCCCGGCGAAACAACCGCGCCGGATCACGATCCGGCCTACGGAAATTGACTTCGCGGATCTTCCAAGGTCTGCCCCTTGCTTACGTGAAGCGATTCTGTCAAAAAGAAATGGAGGGCGTCTTGGCAGAGCCCCTTCTGAGGCTGAATGTTCAACGAAACCATTTCGGGAATGCCTGATCGATGACGTTGCTCTACAGCGAGCCGTGCTTTCTGAATCACGAGACGGGCCACCATCCGGAGCGGGCCGAGCGAATCCGCGGGATCCCCGGCCGGCTCGAGAAATCCGGTCTGCAACAGAAATGCCGACGTGTCGAGTTCGAGCCGGTCTCGCGAGGACGGCTCGCCCGCGTCCATTCGCCCGGCTATATCGACCAGGTTTGGGCCGCCTCGAAATCGGGCGGCGACCATATCGAGGCCGACACGGTCGTCGGCCCCTCGTCCTACCACGTGGCGCTGATGGCCGCCGGGTCGGTTTGCGATGCGACCGAGCGGCTGATTCGCGGCGAAGACCGTCGGGCACTCTGCCTGGTCCGTCCGCCGGGCCATCATGCCCTGTCCGGCCGGGCCATGGGGTTCTGCCTGTTCAACAACGTGGCCGTCGGTGCCCGGCTGGCGATCGACGAGTTGGGTCTCGATCGAGTACTGATCGTCGATTGGGACATCCACCACGGCAACGGCACCCAGGCCACTTTCTGGGAAGATCCGCAAGTCGGCTTCCTCTCGATCCACCGCTGGCCCTTCTATCCCGGCTCAGGCGACAGCGACGAGACGGGCACTGGAGCCGGGCTGGGAACCACGCTGAACCTGCCCGTCGAGTTCGGCATCTCGCGCATGGACTACGTGGCCGCCTTCAACGACGGACTCCAAAAAATGGCCGAAAAGATCAAACCCCAACTGGTCTTCATCAGCGCCGGTTTCGACGCCCATCACGAAGACCCGGTCGGCAACCTGGGCCTGGAGACGGAAGATTTCGCCACCCTAACCGATGCCGTGCTCGACATATCCGACAGCTATGCCGACGGCCGAGTCATCAGCGTACTCGAAGGCGGCTATGATCCAAAAGCCCTGACTGATTGCGTCGAGGTGCATCTAGATACAATGGTCAAACGGAACGGTAGGTCAGGCTGCGATGAAGATTAGCTTCTTTGACCGACAAGATGAGTCGAATCCAAACCACGGCGTTCCGGTGCAAGACTCGACATGGTTGATGGTCCGGATTGACGAGCTTCGTAAGCGCGATCCGTCCTTTTGCGAACTGGAGGCTCAAAATGGCTATAAGCTGCTTCTCGGCATTGGCCAAGATCGCGGCTGCGCACAATACAGCGCACTCGATGGGAGTCCGCCCTACCTCATGGCTACGGACGTGAGCGTCGACGACGATGAGGATTGCATGGAGTTTCTCACGGCGAACACGGACACGCCCGTCCCCACACGCTATTGCCTACCAGTCGAGCAAATCAAGGAGATCGCGAGGGAATTTGTCGGTACAGGAGAGCGAAGCGAGGAGTTTATATGGGAAGAAGTTTGAGGTACTCTTCCAGTTGTGATTCCGAGTCGTCCTACTTCACCCACACGCCCGGAAGAAACTGCTTCAGTTTGTCGATGTCGGCTTCCAATTCCCCTTGTGAGATGAGGGGCAGCCTTGCCGACACGCAGCTCAGATACCGTAGTGGGGCAACGCTGTTACGCTCGCGCCCTACCCCTGCGACCGCATCCAACGACGGGCCGTCACTCCAGCAACATCTCGGCCATCTCGACGCGGAACTTTCGCAACTGCTCTTCCTGCTCCGGGCTGAACGAGCCTTGCCGGTGGGCGTAGGTGTCCATCCAGGTGATTAGGCGCTGCCGTGCGTCGGTGTCGAGTTGGATGCCTGCGTGGCCTTCTTTCTCGGTCAATAGCGAAAAAAGCTTGCTCTGCCGGGCCGGCATGTCGCCGACGTACGAACGATCGCGCTCGAAGGACAGTTTCTGGAGATCGTTGTCGGCGTAGGAGAGGAGATTGTCGTACGACTTCGACGGCGTTAGGTCCAGCGCGGCGGCCTTGGCGTCGTCGCTGTCCGGGCGGTGGCAACGGACGCACAGACGGTCCAATGCCGGTTGGACCAGTTCGTCGTAACGCAATGGCCAGGAGCCCGACGGATCGAGGGTGAGTTTCGACGGTTCGCGCAACAGTGCCAGCGGCATGTGGCGGGTGATCGGCGTCGAATCGCGCTGGTCGTGACAGCCGATGCACGCCAGCGTCTGGTTCGGCTGCACATAGGTCAGCGAACGCATTGTCTGTAGTGCCAGGCCGTCGCGATCGATCGCCTGAAACAGCACGGGCACGCCGCTTGGCACCCGGAAATAGGCCGAACCGTCCTCTTCGACCGGCACGGTGCCCAAGACGAATTTGCCCGGGTCTTCGGCAGAAACACCCAACACGGGGCTGTTCATCTGCGGTTGCACCTTCGGCGGCACGCCGATAACACGCAGTCGAGCGATCTCGCCGCGCTCGATGGGGCCCATGCCCTGATAAACGTCCTGCAAGAGGAATCGGCCTTCCTGCGGGGCGTCCCAATCGACCAGGTCGGGCAGCCTGTTCGGCCGCGGGCGTGGGCGGACAGGGATCGGGTTCATGCACGAGATCTTCGGGTCGCGATAGAGCGGTTCGAGGTTGCCCGACGCATCGTAGAAATAAATGCCCATCGTGTTCGACGGGTTCCGCGGATCGTCGATCGCGAAACGGCTATGGCCCGGCAACCGCTTGTCGCTCCATGCGACCAGGAAGAACTCTTCCGAGAGCGGATGCGGGTTGACGTAGTACGAATCGGCCGACCCTTCGGTCTCGGGGAACGGGACCTCGGGCGTCAGTCGCGTGATCGGCCGCTCCAACTCGGTACCGTAGGTCCGATCCAACAGGCCGAGCGACCCGCCGAGGTTCGAGTGATGGGCACAGGCGGTGAAGACCAGCTTGTTCGAGTTCGGAATCGATTGGGCCTCGAAGACGGCCTGCGGGGCCCTCGTGTAATTGCCGTAGACCAACTGCGAATTGGTCCCGTCGGGGTTCGTCGACCAGAGGCTGATGAACGGGCCGTTGAACCGGTCGATGTAATCCCAGCGTGCGTAGACGATGCGTCCGTCGGCCATGATCGACGGCGTCCACTCGAAATTCTCGAACGCCGAGATCGCTTGCAACTGCTTGCCGTCGGGCGTCATCCGATGCAAGGTGAAGACGGCCACCGGCCGCGAGTTGCCGCCGCCGCAACGCACGTAGCTGTCCACGCACATACGGTCGTCGACCGTCGCCATCGCACTGGCCTTGCCCACCTGCAACGACGTGCCCTTTCGGGTCGAAAGGAAGATGATGTCGCCGCCGGGCAGGTACCGCGCGTCGAAATCGTCGTACCGGCCGTGCGTCAGTTGGCGGATGCCGGTGCCGTCGAGGTTCATCTCGAAGACTTGATAGAACGCGTCCTCGGGCAGGTCTTCCTTAACGACTTTGTTGCCGACGTGTGCCACTTCGGGATAGAACTTGCAGTAGGCGAACAGCACCTTCTTGCCGTCGTACGACAGATCGGGACGCAGGAACGTGCCGTCGTCCCAGCCCTCGGTGATCGACCGCACCTTGGGGCTATCGCCCTTGAAACCCTGCAACAGACAGATGCTTCCGCCCGGCTTCGACCACCAGCCGTAGAACTGGTCCGACATGTGCGGGAACATGGGCGGTGCCCGCCGAACGAAGAGGATCGTATCGAAATCGACCAGCGGATTGTCGAGCGTCATCCGCCGCACGGCCCAGCGTGCTTGCATGTATAGCTCGCGCTGAGTTTCGCCCGACGCATCGGCCGGAAGCTTTTGGAGTTGTTGGGCAACTTGTTCAACGATGGCGGCCTGAGAATCGACATCGGCCCCAAGGTGCCGAAGACTTTCGGCCAACTTCATGCCTCGCTCAACGACTTGGTTGATCGCGTACTGTTGCTGCAACAACTCGGGCGGGGCGACCACGTCGGTATGCCGGGCCGACCACTCGCTGATGCTGCTCTGCGTGGCCGGCTTGCCCAGGGCGATGTTTCTCTTGTCGTCGGGCGTGTAGATTTCGACTTCATCGAGATGGAACCACTCATGGCCTGGCTGCAACAGTCGCACATAGCGAGCCTTCACCCCGGCCAGATCCACCACCGCCGGCTTCTTGTCACTATGGCCGTAGAACGTCGTCCCGTCGAGTTGATAGGCCTCGGTGAAGCCCGCACCATCGACCGAAAGCAGCACTTTCAGTCGGGCCGACCGAGAAGCACACCCGTCGCACCGATTGAAGAGCACGAGCCGGCCGATCGACGTCGCCTCGCCCAAATCGACCTGCCACCAGGGATCGTCTTCCTTCTCGGTATGGAATCCCCACTGCCCGTTCTTCACCCCATCGACCCCACCGGCCGCGTCTTGCTCGACGGTTGGCGGAGGACCGGCGGGCCGCTTCGCTCCGGTCTTCGCAACACGCACCTCATCCTGATGAAGCCAATCAGCCTCGATCTGCGCGGACGTCAGGCCGGGCGTGCCGGCCATGCAGAGCGTGCCGGCTTCAGTCGCAAGGACAATGCAGATCAACGAACACGACAAAATGAGGAATCGTCTCATCGAAAGGTCTCCATAGTTTTGTAGGGTGCGTCGGGACGCACCATGAATCTGAGGACGCCGCGTCTTCCTCTCTGTATTCTCATTGAGATGCCTCCAGTATACCCGATTTGCCGGGGACAAGAGAACCCAGGACAGGCCCGCCCCGGTGAAAACATGCAGAATATGCGGGGGAATATCGTGCGAGATGGGTGCCCGGCGGTTTGCGGCCCGGGCGTGGGGCATGTATCATGGTGGTTTCCGTGGCGACGGGAACGTAGGGTGTGTGCTTGCACTGGGTCTGTCAAGAGTTTGTGGCATCACGTTGTTTGATTGGCATCGAACAAGCCCCAATGGGGCGACAGACGGGGTGAGGCCAGCGGGTCTGTCGCCCCTTCGGGGCTGAGATCATTGGCCATGAAACTGAAATCGCTTGCTATGAAACTCCGCGACCTACTGTCGAAGAATCGCAGCTATCGCCGCTTCCATGAGGACCGGCCGTTGGATCGGGAGACACTGGTCTCTTTGGTCGAGTTGACGCGGCTTTGTCCTTCGGCGGCCAATCGGCAACCTTTGAAGTACTTGGTGAGCTGCTCGCCGGAGGAGAATGCGAAGATCTTTCCGCATCTGCGCTGGGCGGCCGCGCTGGAGGATTGGCCCGGGCCGTCGCAGGGGGAGCGACCGACCGGCTACATCGTCATCCTCGGCGATACCGGTGTGCATCCGACGTTCAGCGTCGACCCGGGTATCGTGGCACAGAGCATGTTGTTGGCGGCCGTGGAACGGGGGCTCGGCGGGTGCATGATCGGGTCGATCGACCGAAAGGGCTTGCGCCGGGCGCTGAGCATTCCCGAGCCGCTCGAGATCGTGCTGGTGGTGGCACTGGGCACGCCCAAGGAAACAGTCGTGTTGGAAGAGACCAAACAGGACGGGCAGGTCGACTATTGGCGTGACGCAGACGGTGTGCATCACGTGCCGAAACGACCGTTGCAGGAACTGCTCTTCCCAACCGAGGACGCTCGATGAGACAGATCGCGTATACCGACGGCACCTATCGAACCGATCCGCAACGGGTGTCCTTGCTCGCGAGGATGTTTCCGTCGCTGACGTTCTATCGCCGATTCCTTGGGATCGTCTGGCGTGCCAGCATCAAAGCAAAACGGGGCCGATACGACGGAGCGGCGTGGTGTGAGAGCAGTTTGAACATTCTCGGGGCATTGGAGCGAGTAGGTGTCCGTATCGAAATCGAGGGTATCGAGCATGTTGAGCGGTTGCACACTCCATGCGTCGTGATCGCCAACCACATGAGCGTTCTGGAAACGGTCCTTCTGCCGGCCATCCTGCGACCGGTTCGACCGGTGACGTTCATCGTCAAGGAAAGCCTGTTGACGTATCCGGTCTTCAGCCACATCATGCGTTCCCGCGATCCGATCGCGCTCACGCGGACCAACCCGCGTCAGGATCTCCGGGCCGTGCTCGAAGGAGGGTGTGACCGCCTTGGCTGCGGGATCTCGATCGTCGTCTTTCCTCAGACGACCCGAGCCGTTGCGTTCGATCCGAAACAGTTCAGCACGATCGGCGTCAAACTGGCCGCTCGGGCCAAGGTGCCGATCGTTCCGCTCGTGCTGCGAACGGACGCTTGGAGCAACGGCAAACGCCTGAAAGATTTCGGCCCGATCGATCCGTCGAAACCGGTCCACTTCAGCTTCGGCGAACCGATCCAAGTCGAAGGCCGCGGCGCCGAAGAGCATCAGAAAATCATTGAAAGGATCAACGCCAAGCTACAGCAGTGGCACTGAAGAGGGAGGAAGGAAAAAACGATCGGGAAAAAGGGAAGGAGGGGAAAAGGGGAAGAAGGAAAGGAAGAAGGAAAAAAACGAGCGGGAAAAAGGGAAAGAGGGGAAAAGGGGAAGAAGGAAATCAAGACTCGCCTTTTTCTTCTCTTTCCTTTCTTCTTTCTTTCCCTTTTCCCCTCCTTCCCTTTTTCCCGATCGTCTTCCCTTCGAATAACTACATCTGTTCAACCACTTCGATTCCCAGCAGTTCCAATCCCTTTCGGATCGTTCGTGCGGTCAGGTCGCACAGCAACAGGCGGCTGCTGCGGAGTTCTTCGCTGTCGGCCTTCAGCACGTGGCACTGGTCGAAGAACGTCGAGTAGCGATTGGCCAACTCGAACAGGTAGGCGGTCAGTTGGTTGGGCCGATAGTCGGCCATGGCCAGATCGAGGGCCTCGGAGAATCGCAACAGTTCCAACCCCAGGGCCCGTTCGGCCGGCTCTTGTAGCAGAATGGGAACTTCCGAGTCTCGCAGCGCCTCGATATCAATGTTGCCTCGGCGAAAGATGCTCCGCACTCGGGCATAGGCGTATTGCATGTAGGTGGCCGTGTTGCCTTTGGTGGCGACCATCTTGTCGTAGCTGAAAACGTAGTCGCTCGTGCGGTTCTGCGACAGATCGGCGTACTTGATCGCAGCGATGCCCACTCGCTGGGCAACCTGCTCGCGTTGTTCTTCGGACAGCTCCGGCCCGTCCGGCTTGGCGTCGTCGTTTTCCGAAACGATGGCTGCCGCGCGACGGACCGCTTCGTCCAACAATCCCTCCAGACCGACGGTATCGCCGGATCGGGTTTTGAACGGTCGCCCGTCGTCACCCAGCACGGTGCCGAAGCTGACGTGTTGCAGTTCCAGGTCGTCGTAGCCCATCATGGCCGCGGCCGCGAAGAGGTGTTCGAAGTGCATGCTCTGTCGATGGTCGACGACGTAGAGGATCGCGTCGGGCTGCCAGGTTTCCATTCGGTATTGGATCGTGGCCAGGTCGGTCGTTCCGTAGAGAAACGCGCCG
>JAZFUB010000138.1:0-7893 GCA_036447015.1 Thermoguttaceae bacterium
CGGTAGCGCCGGCATCCAACTGGCCTACGAGCAGGCGCTGACCCATTTCGTCGAAGGCGGTACGAACCGCGTGATCCTCTGCACCGATGGCGACTTGAACGTGGGCATCACCGAGGACGACGAGTTGGTCAAACTGATTACCGAGAAGGCCACCAGCGGTGTGTTCCTGACCGTGTTGGGATTCGGCACCGGGAACCTCAAGGACTCGAAGATGGAGAAACTGGCCGACAAGGGCAACGGCATCTACGCCTATATTGACGGACTGCGCGAAGCCCGAAAGGTGCTCGTCGAGCAGGTCTCCGGCAGCCTGATCACGATCGCGAAGGACGTGAAGCTGCAGATCGAGTTCTACCCGGCCGAGGTGGCGTCGTACCGGTTGATCGGCTACGAGAACCGCACCATGGCGGCCAAGGATTTTCGCGACGACAAAAAAGACGCCGGCGAGATCGGTGCCGGCCACACGGTCACGGCCTTGTACGAAGTGGTCCCCGCCGGCGCGGAGGAGACTGCCGCGACGCCGAAGCCGGGCCTGAAGTACCAGAAGACCAAACCGGCCCCGGATCAACCGTTGTCCAAAGCGGCCCGAAACGGCAAACTGCTGACGCTGTGGCTCCGCTACAAGCAGCCCGACGGGCAAGAGAGCAGCAAGTTGAAATTCACGTTGCGGGACGACGGCCACCGGTTCTCCGAAGCCTCGGTCGATTTCCGGTTCGCCTCGGCCGTGGCGTCGTTCGGCATGGTCTTGCGTGGATCCGGGCATGCGGGCGACGCGACCATGGCAGCCGTCGAAGAGTTCGCCGCCGGAGCGATCGGCGAAGATCCCCAAGGCTATCGAGCCGAGTTCGTCGACCTGGTACGACGCGCCCGAAAGATTCGAGGACAATAGCTTCTCGGCACACTAAGAACTGAA
The DNA here is from genome assembly GCA_036447015.1 of Thermoguttaceae bacterium. Lineage (GTDB taxonomy): Bacteria > Planctomycetota > Planctomycetia > Pirellulales > Thermoguttaceae > JAZFUB01. The sequence goes on from JAZFUB010000138.1 coordinate 911, forward strand.
TCGGGAAGTTATTCCTGTACGAGTTCTAAGAGGTTCGCCAAAGAGGTTTACTGTGCCGTCTGATACGGTAGCGGGTCGGCGAGTCCCGCCTCGGCGAACCCTCCCAGTCGCAGGCGGCAGGCGTCGCAACGGCCGCAACTGGTGCCCCGGGTGTCGGGATCGTAGCAGGTGTGCGTTAGGCCGTAGTCGACACCCAACTGCGTACCGCGGCGGATGATTTCGGCCTTGCTCAGGTCGATCAGCGGCGTGTGGATCGTGAAATGCGACTGCCCCTCGACGCCCGCTTTGGTCGCCAGATTGGCAAGTCGGGCAAACGCCGCGATGAACTCGGGCCGACAGTCGGGGTATCCGCTGTAGTCGACTGCGTTGACACCGATGAAAAGATCCGACGAACCGACCGTTTCGGCGTAGCCCAGGGCCAGCGACAACAGCACCGTGTTGCGTGCCGGCACGTAGGTGATCGGGATGCCCTGATCGATCTGCCCGTCGTCACGATCCTTGGGGACCTCGATCGCATCGGTCAGCGCACTGCCGCCGAACTGCGACAGACCGACCGACGTGATCACATGTCGCCGCACGCGGAGCGCCTCGGCAACCCGGCGTGCCGCATCCAACTCGAAGCGGTGCCGCTGCCCATAGTCGACCGACAGCGCGTAGACCGAGAACCCGTCACGGCGGGCAATCGCCGCGACCGTTGCTGAATCGAGTCCTCCGGAAAGAAGGACGACCGCCGATTTCGTTTCTGATTTCTTCTCGGATTTCTTCTTCTGGGACATGGCCCCATCTTACCGAAGGCTCGCGGATCGTCCAGCCCCGCGGGGCTAGCAGCAGAACGGTAGAGTCCCTCGGGTGGCACGGCGGGCAAGCCCGGCCGCTAAACGGCGATGGCGAACTCTCCGTACGGGTGGTGCGAGTTCTTATGGTTTTGTCGTCTCGGTGGCCTGCCCGTCGGGTTCCCTTTCTCGACCTATGCTTGAAGAAGGAACTGAAACTCCTGCAAGATTGTCTTGATCGAGGGAAACGCTGCTGATGGACCATCCTCCCGGGACGCAGGTGGAGCGACTGTTCGCTCGCATTGGCGAGGTCTCGTCGTTGCCGCACGTTGCGATGGAGATTATCGAGTTGGCCGGCGATCCTTCGGCCGAGGCCGACGATCTGTTGGAGGCGGTGCGCCGCGATCCGGCCTTGGCGATGCGGCTGATGCGGACGATCAATTCGTCGTACTATGCCCTGAGCGAAAAGGTCGTCGATCTGAAACAGGCGATCACGCTGTTGGGTTTCAAGGAAGTGCGCAACCTGGCCATGACGGCCTATATCGCGCAACTGTTCCGCGAAACGTCGGACTACGGCACCTATTCCCGGCGCGGGCTGTGGAATCACATGGTCGCCACGGCGATGGTCGCGCGATTGACCGCTCAGACATGCGGCAAGGTCCAACCCCAGGAGGCTTATCTGGCCGGTTTGCTGCACGATGTGGGCTTCATCCTGATCGACCAATATCTGCACAAGCCGTTCACGCAAGTGCTCGACGCGCTGACCGAACAGTCGCCCGTGTGCGGCGTGGAATCGAAGTTCCTCGGGTTCGATCATGCAGCGTTGGGGGAGTACGTGGCGATCCGTTGGCGATTGCCGGCCCATGTTGCCGCGACGATCGGATACCATCACACCCCGGCGGCCTACGACGGCCCGCATGCCGATATGGTCAACGTCGTGGCGTTGGCCGATTGTCTGTGCCATCTGAAGGGTCTCACGGCACTGGGGATCGGCAACGTACCGATGCCCTCCGCTCGGCTGTTCGCCGAACTGGGGCTGCAACGGCAGCATCTCTCGTCGATCGTGGAACGGCTTGACGAGGCCCTGGCGGCAGCCGATACGATGGCGCTGGTCCAGGTTCGTTGAGAGACTGAGGCTCTTCTGTGAGCCGTGACCCCCATTAGGCTGGAGTGGCTTATACCCCAGGGGGGCTCTCGTCCGCGTGGGCCGGCGGCGCCCGATTCCCGAGAATGCTAACAATTACCTTGCACGGTCGGGGGGTGTCTGTCATAATGACCGCATAGACTCCCGTTTTATCGTTTGACGGGATTCTTCCGGTTTTTCGGTTCCGGCGCGATTTGATCGGGGGACACGGAGGCCCGGCGAAGTGCTCTTCTTTTGGTAGGATTGTCAACTCGTATGCGCTGACGGAACGCAGGACTTCGCATCCTTTCGTCCCCACGTGCAACTGATGGAGGTAGCCGTGCTTCACAACTTGAGAGGGAAACTCATCGCCGTGCCGAACAGGTTGTTTCGCGGCAAGAGGTCGGACTCGAAAGCCGGTTGTGGTCACACCGAGAAACGGGGTCCTACCGAGAAACTGTCGTTCGAACCGCTCGAGCAACGCCTGGCTCTGAACGTCGGTCCGCTCGTGATCAGCGAGTTTCTGGCCGACAACGAAACGGGGATTCTCGACGAAAACAACGATCGGCCCGACTGGATCGAGATCCACAATCCGACGACTTCGACCGTCAGTCTCAACGGGTGGTACCTGACCGACGACGCGACCAACTTGATGATGTGGGATTTTCCCGACATCCTGGTCGAGCCGGGCGGTTACCAGGTCGTCTTCGCGTCGAACAAGGACCGTCGCGATGCCGCCGGCGAGTTGCACACCAACTTCAAGCTCACTCGCAGCGGCGAGTACCTCGGCCTGATCCAGCCGGACGGGCTGACCGTCGCACACGATTTCAGCCCGCAGTATCCGCCGCAATACGAAGACATCGCCTACGGGATGGGGCAAGACATCACGCCCTTCGTACTGGAAGGTTCGGACTTCAGCTATCGGATTCCGACGGTCGACGACACGCCGCTGGAATGGACCGAGGTCGGCTACGACGATTCGTCGTGGGACGTCAACGGCGCGGGGCCGACGCTCCTGATTACCGAGGCGGGGACGGGCAGTCCCGACTACGTCGAGATTCAGAACGTCTCGGATTCGGTACTCGACACGCGCGGCTGGGTCGTGGCCTTCAATGTGGGAACGACCCAGGACATCAACAACACGCAAGACAAGTACTGGGAGTTACCCGACAGCATCGCGCCGGGAGAGGTGCTCTACAAGACCGATGACCTCTATCCTCCCCTTGAGGAACCCCTCGGTTTCAATGTCTACTGGAGCACGTCTGCAAAGGGTTGGGCGATGATCGTCGACAACTTCGGCAACGTGGTCGACTTCCTACCCTGGATGTATCCGGCCGACCAAATCGCCGGGATGAACACGGTCGTCAACGGGTTTCCAGTCCGGGGTTCCAGTGCATGGTCCGGCAATGGCGTGGCGACAGCCGCCATGCCGGCGTTCCACCGGGTTGGCAGCCTCGATAGCGACGATGCGTCCGATTTCGTCAACGCAAACCAGAACGATCGGGGCAGTCAGAATCCGGGCCTTGTCTTGCCGGTGGTCAGCGGCGGGATACGGGGAGCCGGCTACAGCATGCTCCCCGGCGGGTTCGGCGGCTCGATCCAAACGGACGTCGGTTCGCAGATGCACGACACAAATGCCTCGCTTTGGATGCGCACGACCTTCGAGATCGACGATCTGGCCCAGTTCGACGCAATGCAGTTGCGGATGAAATACAACGACGGATTCGTGGCCTATCTCAACGGCGAGGAGATGACCCGGCGCAATGCGGCCGAGCCGCCGCTGTGGAACTCCAGCGCTCCGGCCGCACGCACGGTAGGCGAATCGGTCGAGGCCGAGGCGATCAACGTTTCTGCCTCGATCGACCTGCTGCAACCGGGCACGAACGTGCTTTCGGTGCATGGCATGAACGTCGCCGCCGCCGATGCCGATTTCCTGATCATACCGGAGTTGTTGGCGGCCCAGAATCTGGGTACGCTGCGGTTCATGGCCACGCCGACGCCGGGTGAAGCGAACGAGGACCCGATGGTCGCCGAAAGGCCCGTCTTCTCGAAACCGCTCGGGATGTTCACCGAACCGTTCGAGTTGGTACTTTCGCTGCCGCCGGAAACGCTCAACGGCGAAGTTCGTTATACGCTCGACGGATCGAACCCAACGGCCGACTCGACGGTCTACACGGACCCGATTCCGATCGACGCGACGACCGAGATTCGCGCGAAGATTTTCGAGCCCGGCGTCGAACCCGGTCCGATCGCTATCGGGGCGTACGTGAAGTTGGCCGCCAACATGCAGACCTTCACGTCGGATCTGCCGATCATCATTATCGAGAACTTCGGCGCCGGCGACATACCGCCGAGCAGTTCGTCGAACATGCAAGACGGGTTCATGACGATCTTCGAGCCCGACGAAGCGAACGGCCTCAGCTCGCCCGCGAATGTTCCGGATCTGCAAACCCAGATCGGCATGCGCAAACGGGGTTCCAGCAGCGGCGGTTGGGCGAAGAATCACTTCGCGATCGAGGCACGCGATGAGTTCGGCGAGGACCGAGACATCGAACCGTTGGGGTTACCGTCGGAATCCGACTGGATTCTGCTCTCGTTCTACCAGTTCGACCGGGCCATGATGCGCAATCCGTTGATCTACGAACTGAGCAATCAGGCGGGCCGCTATGCCGTGCGGACCCGATACGTCGAGGTCTTTTTCAACAAGAGCGGCGGCGACCTGGCGTATGCCGACTACTTCGGCGTCTATGCCCTGACGGAGAAGATCAAGCTCGGCCCCGATCGTGTGGATGTTCCCCAGCTCGAGAAAACCAACAATATGGAGCCCGAGGTCAGCGGCGGTTACGTCTTCAAGATCGACCGCAATGATCCGGGCGAAGGAAGCTTCAATGCCGGGGGCCTCACCCTCCATTATGTCGAACCGAAGCAAGTGGAGGTTACCGCCGCGCAGAACTCCTACGTGGTCAACTACTTCAATCAGGCGAAGGCCGCACTGGACGGGCCCAACTTCACCGATCCGGAACTGGGGTACGCACCGTACGTCGACGTCGGGGCGTGGATCGATCATCACTGGCTGAACTTGCTGGCTCTGAATCCCGACGCCTTCCGCCTGAGCGGCTACCTGTTCAAGGACCGCGGCGAGCCGATCTCGGCAGGTCCCGCGTGGGATTTCGATCGCACGATGGAATCGACCGACGGCCGCGACAACGATCCCTATGCCTGGCAAGCCGGTAACAACGCTTTCTTCCATTACGGCTGGTACGATCGGCTGTTTCAGGATCCCAATTTCACCCAGGCCAACGTCGACCGGTGGTACGAGTTGCGCGAGGACGTCTTCAGCATGGAGAACATCTCGGCGATCATCAACTCCTACGCCGATCAGATGCGTCAGGCCGCGGTCCGAAACTTCCAGAAGTGGACTGCCAATCCACCACGTTTCGGAAGCTGGCAGAGCGAGGTCAACTATCTGGAGAATTGGTTGCGACTGCGCACGACCTGGATCGACACGCAATTCCAGCCCATCCCGAGGATCAAGAACCAAGCGGATCAGCCGATCACCGCTTTGCACCAGACCACGGCGCTGTTCGAGATTGCAACACCGTTCAATCTGACCCTCGACTCAAGGCGTGGGACGGTCTATTACACGCTCGACGGCACCGACCCACGGGCATTCGGCGGCGGCGTCGCCGACGGAGCGATCGAGTACGTACCCGACACATTGATCTCGCTCACCGACAGCACGCTGGTAACTGCTCGCACGTTCGTGACCGGCAACTACTTGGCTCCCTTCACCAACTGGAGCGCGCCGCTGAAGGCGGAGTTCCTGGCCCATGCGCCGGCGTCGGCCGCCAACCTGGCGATCACCGAGTTGGCCTATCACCCCTATCCGCCGCTGCCGGGCGAAGGTGAGGTCGGCGAGTTTGCCGACGATGATTTCGAGTTCATCGAACTGATGAATACCGGCGACGAGATCATCGATCTCGCCGGCGTTACGTTCACCGACGGTGTCGACGTCAGGCTCACGGTCTCGACACTGGCGCCCGGCGAACGATCTGTGGTTGTCGAAGACATCGACGCGTTCGAAGCCCGTTATGGTTCGCAGGCCAAGGCGAGTATCAAGATCGCCGGGCGGTATAAGGGCAATCTCGACAACGACGGCGAACGGATCGAGATCGTCGACCGCTTCGGTCAGCTCATTCTCGATCTTACTTACAATGATTCGGGCAGGTGGCCCGGTCGAGCCGACGGCAACGGCGCCTCGCTGCTGGTCGTCGACCTTGCCGGCGATCTCAACGACGGCGCCAATTGGAACTCCAGCGTCGAGTTCGGTGGTTCGCCGGGCGAGACCGAGAAGGCCCGGGTCGGCGGCGTCGTGATCAACGAGGTCTTGACCCACACACCGGACCCCGCGCTGGACGCCATCGAGTTGTACAACCCGACCGCGGCGGATATCGACATCGGCGGGTGGTATTTGAGCGATTCGAGTCTCGACTTTCTCAAGTTCCGCATCCCCGACGGCACGCAGATTCTATCGGGCAGATACATCGTCTTCGACGAGGACGATTTCAATACGTCAAGAGGCGCTCTACCGCAGGATCGAGACCCGAAAGACTTTGCCCTGGACGGAGCCCATGGCGACGACGTCTGGCTATGGCAAAGCGACGAGACGAACGAGCCGACGGATTTCGTCAATCACATCGAGTTCAATGCGGCGTTGGCCGGCGAGACGCTCGGGCGATGGCCCACCGCCGAGGACGACGTGTATCCGATGCAAAGCGACACGCTTGGCGACGTGAACAGCGGTCCCCGTGCCGGCTCGGTCATCATCAGCGAGGTCCACTATCACCCCGTCGGCGCGAGCGACGAAAATCGCGAGTTCATCGAGATTTACAACACGACCGACCAGCTCGTCGACCTGACCGAGTGGCGGATCCGCGGGGGAATCGACTTCTACTTCAAGGCCGGCACCACGATCGGGCCGAAGTCGGTGTTGGTTGTCGTGCCGTTCGATCCGGAGTCGCCGGACGGCGCCGACGCAGCCAAGCTGGCCGACTTCCTGGCCACCTACTCGATCGACGCGTCGGTGC
>JAZFUB010000139.1:0-5409 GCA_036447015.1 Thermoguttaceae bacterium
GGGATGGCCGAGGATGAAGAGGACGAGGACGACGAAGAGGAGTACGAAGATGATGATGACGAGGTAGAAGAGGAAGAAGAGGTAGAAGAGGAAGAAGAGGAAGAAGAGGAAGAAGACGACGACCTGGATGAGGAACCGTGGGAAGAGGTCGGCGACGACGACGAGGATGAAGACGAAGAAGATGAGGAGGACGAGGACGAGGACGAGGAATGGGAAGACGACGAGGACTCATGGTACGAAGAAGACAAGGATGAGCAAAAGTGACGTCTCGGCACGGCCATACCCTGCGATGGGACGCTTGGCCCCTCGATAGCGTCCTCAAGCACCACCTGCGACCACTCTTCTCAATAGCTATCCTCGGTGATTCCACAAAGTTCACGCGGATCAACCCAACGCGACGTCCAGAGCCATCATGATGGCGAATCCTCCCATCGCGCCAAGCGTGGCGAAGTCGCTGTAACCGTTTCGTTGCGACTCGGGGATGAGTTCCTCGACCACGACGAAAATCATCGCCCCGGCGGCGAAGGCCAAGGCATACGGCAACAGCGGTTCCATCGCCAGCACGGCCCAGGCACCGAACACTCCGGCAATGGGCTCAACCAGACCGGAAGCCTGGCCGTACATAAAGGCCTTGAAACGGCCCATTCCCTCGCGTCTCAGTGGCATGGCGACGGCTAATCCCTCGGGAAAGTTTTGCAGTCCGATGCCGATTGCCAGCGCAATGCCGCCGAGCGTCAGATGCTTTGCCAGTTCGGGATCGGTCGTCAGGAATTGGCCCGCCGCACCGAACGCAACGCCGACCGCCAATCCCTCGGGAATGTTGTGCAACGTGATCGCCAAGACCAAGAGGACACTTCGCTGCCACGTCGTCTTGATGCCCTCGGCCTGGCTGATATCGAGGCCCGGGTGCAGATGCGGCAGGATCTTGTCGATCACGTAGAGAAAGACGCCGCCGGCAAGGAAACCGATCGTCGCCGGCATCCAGACCGGCAACGGCCCGCCCTCGGACATCTCGATCGCCGGAGCCAGAAGCGACCAGAAACTGGCGGCGATCATCACGCCGGCTGCCATGCCCAACAACCCGTCCATGATCGCCTGGTTGAAATTCTTGGCGAAGAAGACAAACGCCGCCCCGGCCGCCGTGACGCCCCACGTAAACAGCGTTGCGATCAGTGCCTGGACAACGATCGGATACTGCTGAAAAAAGTCGTACAAGCGTTCTTCCATGGCACCCACAATTACGAAAGTCGTGAACTACTACCGACCTACTACAAGTCATTGTACCAGCGAGCGAGCCGCTTGGGCGAGATGCCGAGCAAGTACGCCAGCACGATCCTCTGATTCAACCACGTCACGCGCCACGTCCCGAGTTTCCGCCAGCGTCGGGCCGAGGTGACGACCGGTGCGTCGACCAGGGCGATTCGACCGCGACGGCGCAGGCGGCGGATCAGTTCGAAGTCCTCCATGATGGGTAATTCGGAAAACCCCTCCAACAAGTTGAACATTTCCGTCCGGAGAAAGATTGCCTGGTCGCCATAGGGCATTTGCAGGTACCTGGCCCGCAGCCGGGCCGTTCGTTCGATCAGCCGTAGCGAGCCGCTTGCACCTTCGATGCGAAGGTCGAAAGCCCCGGCCGCCACACCCGGTTCGGCCAGTGCGGCCCGCACCTCTTGCGAAAAGCCTTTCGGCAGTCGTGTATCCGCATGGAGAAAGAGCAGGATCTCGCCGGTGGCCACTGCGGCGGCCGCGTTCATTTGCCGCGACCGTCCCTTCGGCGCCTCGACCACCCGAACTCCACAGGTACGCGCAATTTCTCGGGTCGCATCGTCGCTGCCACCGTCGGCAACGATCGTCTCGATATTCTCATCGTCGCCTCCTTGCACGCTGCGCAGGACGTCGGCCAAGCCGTCGGCTTCGTTGTAGGTGGGCAGGATGATCGAAATCCGCGGATCGGTCGAGAAACAGCGTGATCGGGTCTTCTCACGCCGCCAGAACTCCAGATCCTCCGGCCGATCGACGTCGGCCAGCGGTTTCAACAGTGAACTGCTCAAGCCGGACGCCTCCACGGCATCGAGCGTTTGCCGCAACACCCGATCGGTTCCCCAGGGGATCCGTGCAAACAGGGCCGGCGCCTCGCGACTGAGCCCGATCAGATAATATCCGCCATCCTCGGCCGGCCCCAAGACGACGTCGTCCTGTTCGAGCCGCTTGAATGCCGTTCGCACCAATGCGGCATCGAGCCCGGGGCAATCCGTTCCAACGATCACGACCCTCCCGGCGCCCGCATCGAACGCATCGTGAAACGCCCCTTCCAATCGTCGGCCCAGGTCGCCCTCGTGTTGGGGCCGATAGGCAAGATCATGGCCGAAACAGGTCCGCATCCGCTGCCGGTCGCCGCCCTCGAAATGGGACTCGACCGTCGTCCGATCCTCTCGGTCGAGTTCCGTGGCCCAATCGAACGTATGCTGGGTCATCTCGCGCTGAATCGCTGCCGCTTGCTCGGCCCCGACGGCGGGAATCAAGCGCGTCTTCGTCTTGCCCGGCTCGGGAAATCGGGTGAACACGATCAGAAGTCGTTCGGCCGGGTCGTAACGCCTCGCACCGCCGGCTTGCAATGCCGGATCGGTCGGCATGGAACTCGTTTCCCCGATCACGGCTCGATCACTCCCCGGCAACTCGACCCGGCGCCGGCCGTGCAGCCGTAACAATGTTGTCCGGTGGTGATACGCCGCGTGGCTAGCTGCCCTATGTCGCAATCGCGGATGTTCGCCGACAGGCCGTCCTCCAATCCGAGTTGGAGCATTTGGTTGAAGTCGCAATCGTAGAGCTTGCCCTGCCAGTCGACCGACAGCGTCGTGCGGCACATCGCACCGGCGGCTGCGTTGGGGTTGAAGCGGCCGATCAGCATTTCCATGTACGTTTCGCATCGATCGGTGCGCACCAACTCCTCGAGAAATCGGCCGATCGGCATGTTCGTGATCGTGTAGAGTCGATTGAACGTGACGTCGTGCTCCGCCTCGAGTCGGCGGCGATAGTCGTCCTCGAGCGAGGCCTGCAACGGCGGTAGATTCGGCCCCAAGGCGTTGTGGACCAGGTTCAACACCAGTCCGCTACCAGCCCGGCCGTAGCCCAACGAATTGAGCGTCCGAAGCGCACGGATCGATTTCTCGAACGCGCCGGCGCCGCGCTGCGCATCGACGTTCTCTGCCAGGTAACAGGGCAGCGATGCGATGATCTCGACTTGATGCTCGGCCAGCGTCCGAGGCAGGTCGTCGTAGCCCGGCTCGAGCAGGATCGTCAGGTTGCTGCGATCGATCACGTGCCGCCGCAGCCGATGAGCCCGTTCGATCAACCAGCGGAAGTTCGGATTCATCTCCGGGGCGCCGCCCGTGATGTCGAGCGTCGGGATGTCGGTCCGCGCCAGCACGTCCAGACAGGCTTGCATCGTCTCGCGGCTCATCACCTCCGGGCGGGCCGTTCCCGCGTCGACGTGGCAATGGCGGCACGCCTGGTTGCAGCGCCTTCCGACGTTGATCTGCAGGACTTCGATGCCGGTTGCACGCAGCGGACACAGGTCGCACTCGGCCAGGGATTGCTCGAACGCCTCGTGCCGGCCGGCCCGAAGAACCTGCAACTGCTGCGATGCCTCGGCAAGCGAATTTCCGGCGTGATGCGGCGAAGTTATGTCCATCGTGGCTTTTCCTCATCGGGGCTATTCGACGAATCTATCATAACAAGCCCCGAAAGGCCACCCGGGATATTACTTCGTCATTCGTGCAGTCCCTCCTCCACGGCACGCATCGCGTACTTCTCGGGGTCTGCCAGGAACTTCTCCCGCAATTCGTGCGAGGAAAAGTAATAACGAAACCCGTTGCGCCGGCTGACCAACTCGGGTCGGCCGGGCGTTCTCGTGTTCAGTTCCACTCGGCTGACGGGACAATCGCCTCGCAGCGCCAAGTCGAGGTCGCTGTAGGCGTCCGGATTGGCCGAAAACATTTCTCTTGCCTCGTCGTTGGCGAACATGAACAGACGCCCCCGATGGGTCACGCTATGGCGGACACTGCCGGGCATGCGACGGCCCGTTTTTGCGAAACTGACGACGCAGTCGCCGCCCAGCACGGGTGCGAATCGGGTCGGATCGGCCAGGAACAGGTTCTTGTACTTCTCGCCCGGGAAGAAGTAGAGGCGTCCGTCGTAAGTGGTCTGATAGGCAGGGCTGCCTTTGACCCATTCATTCAATTGGCCGATGCAGACCGGGCAGTATCCGTCGAGAGCCGGCGCCGAAGGCTGCGGCTGCTCGTCGGTCGCCTCGGTCAGAATCCCCGTGACCTTCTCGGCCGATCCGGTGGGTGTTGCCGTTTCAGTTTCCGTTTGTGCCCATGACGGCGTACCGCCGGCAAGGATCGACGTCGACGCCAGGAGAGTAACGAACAACGACTGAACAAGGCATCTCATGATCTAAAGCCCCTTCCGCGGGAGACAAGGCAGTTGCCCGACACCGAAACACTCGCTGCGGGACTGCCAGTGATCCTCACTCCAATATAGCTCCCAGGGGCGGTCGTTGCGTGAGGTTCGTCATGCTCTTGCCGGAGTCGCAAAATCTTTACGCGCTCATGCCCGGAAAATTCTACCCGACACCGGGAATCTCCAGATGTTCTTCCTTGGCTGCCTTGCGCAGTTTGTTCATCGCACGGGCTTCGATCTGGCGGATCCGTTCCTTGGTCACGCCCATCACGGCGCCGACCTCTTTCAAAGTCAGCGGATTCTGCCCCCGATTGAGCCCGAAACGGCGGATAATGATGTTCTGCTCGCGCTCCTCGAGGTACTTCAGCAGCCGGCCGACCTGAAATTCGCATTGGACCTGCGTCGCTTCCTGCTCCTTCTGATCGCTCCGCATGTCCTCGGTCGTCACGAACATTTCGGCATGGCTGGTTCGGAACCGGTCGCGGCGGCGATGCTCGTCGGGGATGGTGCGGGCAAAGTTCTTCATGATCGCCCAACTGGAGTACGTGCTGAACTTGTTCCCCCGCGCGAAATCGAACTTCTCGGCCGCTCGCATCAGCGAGATGTTCCCGTCGCTGACCAGATCGAAGAAACTCTCCGTCGGGCTGACGTGGCGCTTGGCGATCGACACCACCAACCGCAAGTTGGCGCGAATGATCTCGTTCTTCGTGGCGACCGCTTCGTCATAAAGTCGCTCGATTCGGTCCATCAATCGGGCTTTCGGTCGATCCGGATCGAGTTGCTCGACCAGGGTGCCGGCCTTGTATTTCAGGTAGTTCATCTTCCGGAACAGATGCATCTCCTGCTCGCGGGTCAACAACGGAATCTCGTACAGACTCGCCAGGTAGGGAGGCAACCCCTTCGGCAAACGAGCCTTCCTCAACGGCTGATCACTGGCCGGCATGC
>JAZFUB010000140.1:0-8480 GCA_036447015.1 Thermoguttaceae bacterium
TCAACGCATACAACGCGTTGACCGTCTACGGTATCCTGGAAGTCTATCCGACCAGTAGCATCCGCAATCACACGGCGAAACTCATCGGGTACAATGTTTGGGACGACCTGTTGCTTCCCGTGACGGGCAAGAAGTACTCGCTCAACGCGATCGAGCACAAGATTCTGCGAAAGCTCGGGGAACCCCGAATCCATTTCGCTATCGTTTGTGCGTCGATCGGTTGCCCGCGTCTGCTGAACGAGGCGTACACGCCTGAGAAGCTCGAAGCCCAATTGGGAAAGAATACGCGAGACTTCCTTTCCCGGCAGAGGAATCTCCGGGTCGATCTGAATCGGCGTCAAGTCCGCGTTTCCTCGATTCTCGATTGGTTCGGTGAGGACTTCGGCCCCACGCCACAAAAGGCGCTTGCCCGACTGGCCCAGTCGATGCCCAATGACGCCACCGCTCGGCTGATTGAGCAAGGCGACTTCTCGGTCGAGTACCTGGATTACGATTGGAGCCTGAACGAGCAATGAAATCCGCCTGTTCCATTGGCGTTGCGCCGTGCGATTTGGCCGACGTGACGGTGGTCATTCCCGCCTTCAATGAGGAAGCGTCGCTACCGTTGGTGTTGGGCGACCTGCCCGAGGTGGGGCGCGTGATCGTCGCCGACAACGGATCGACCGACGGCACGGCCGCCGTGGCTTCGGCTTGCGGGGCGACGGTCGTCCGCGAGCCGCGCCGCGGATACGGATCCGCGTGCTTGCGAGGATTGGCCGCCATCGAGGAACTCGTCCGGGCCGGCGAGCCACCGCCGCGGATCGTCGTCTTTCTCGATGCCGACTACAGCGACCACCCCGAGTTGTTGCTCGACCTGGTCGGGCCGATTCGCCGCGGTCGGGCAGACTTCGTGCTCGGCTCCCGTCTCCTGGGCGAGCGAGAGCCGGGAGCGATGCCGCCGCAAAGTCTTTTCGGCAACCGGCTGGCTTGCTTCTTGATGCGGGTCCTGTTCGGTGTCCGATACACGGACCTGGGACCGTTTCGGGCAATCGAGTATCAATCGCTGGTTGATCTGGGTATGGCCGACCGGAATTTCGGGTGGACCGTGGAAATGCAGATCAAGGCGGCCCGGGCCCGATTGCGCTCGATCGAGGTTCCCGTGCCCTACCGGTGTCGCATCGGACAAAGCAAGATCAGCGGAACGGTCACCGGCACGGTGAAGGCCGGCACGAAGATCCTCTATACAATCGCCAAGTATGGACTGACGCCTCAGCGGCGCGAGACGCCCGGGAACCTCTCGCATTCACCCTGAGGCAAACACGTGGACGAACACGCGGCGCAACCTGGTTCGACGAAACACGGGCGTGGGGCCCTTGCGTTCGTGATCGTCGCGGGATGCGTCTCGGCCGCTGTCTATGTCGCGATTGCCGTGCTCAGCCGTCAGTTCATCTACGGCAGCACTCATGCCGAACGTCCGATTCTCATGGTGCTCGGATTGCTGGCATTGCTGTTTGTCTTGTATCTGGCCGCGCTTTGGGCGGCCGTGCGCAGCGGCGAGAGTCGGCGACTCTTGGGCGTAATCGTCCTTGGCAGCGTGCTGATGCGGCTCGTGCTGGTCTTCTCATGGCCGATTCAGGAGGTCGACATCTACCGGTATCTCTGGGACGGTGAGGTAGCGGCCCACGGCGAGAGCCCCTTCCGCTACAGCCCCAAACAGGTGCTCGACGCGGATGCCGACGGTCTGCTTCCTGCCGAACTGGGGCGCCTGGTCGAGTTGCGGGATTCGTCGCCCGCGGTGGCCACGATCCTCTCGCGCGTCCACTACGAAGAGTTGCCGACGATCTATCCGCCGGTCAGCCAGGCCGTCTTTGCGTTCTGCTCGCTGATAACGCCGCAGGGCGCCACGGTTTTCCCGCGGCTGGCGATCATGAAAGGGTGTTTCGTGCTGTTCGACCTGGGAACGTTGGCCGTCGTAATCGGTCTGCTGCGAATTGCCGGCCGGCACATCGGCTGGTCGTTGGCCTACGGATGGTGTCCGTTGGTTGTGAAGGAGATTGCGGGCAGCGGACACTTGGACGCAATTGCCGTTTTCCTGACGTCGGCGGCCGTGTGGATCATTGCTAGCGCCCTCTTCCGGAAGACGTCCTCCCGCACTGCCGGTTTGGGCCTGCTCGCCGCAGCGGTGCTTGGACTGGCCGTTGGGGCGAAACTCTACCCCATAGTGCTCGCACCTCTGTTTGCCGCCACGTGGATCGGCCGGTTCGGTTGGCGGCGAACGATCGCTGGGGCCGTCGTCTTCACTACGGTCGTGGCACTGTTGCTTTGGCCGATGATGCCCACCGACAGTTCTGTGCCGGATACGTCGTCGGCCATACTGTCAGTGGGCATGGATCCGCAGGGCCCCGGTCGAAGCCTGAAGGCCTTCTTCGGCCGCTGGGAAATGAACGACTTCCTCTTCATGCTGGTTGTGGAGAACGTCAAACCCGACGGCGGCCGGCCGTCCGAGGAGCGTCCATGGTTTGCGGTGGTTCCCGACGCATGGCGGACAAACCTCGTCGAGCGTCCCACCGTGTGGTTCGGCGTCGACGCTGCGGCCGCCGCGTTTCTGTTGACGCGGATCGTCACCAGTGCCGTGTTTCTCGTCGTCCTCGGCGTGTTGGCATGGCACGCGGCCGGCAGTCGAGAATCGGTCGACTGGCTTCGCTCAGCATTCTTGACAATCGCGTGGTTCTGGCTCCTCTCACCCACGCAGAACCCCTGGTATTGGATCTGGGCCATGCCGCTGGTGGTGTTTGCCAGGAGTCGGGTTTGGCTGGCCGTCAGCGGACTGGTGTTGGTCTACTACCTCCGCTTCTGGCTGGATTACCACTGGCCGGATGGGGCCGTGCCTGATGTGTCTGTGCCGGGGATCGGCTACTCCGGCAGCTTGACGTTCGATTACGTCGTCACTTGGGTGGAATTCGCCCCGTGGTTTGCCCTGTTGGCGTTTTCCTGGGCCTACCGCCGCTTTGGAAGAATAGCCTCCTCGCAATGATCCAGGGGCGCGGCGGATTGTTGACGTGGGCTCCGCGAGACAATTATAATGGGAGGATTGCCTCTGGGTGGTGAGTCTGTCGGTAATCATTGATGCCCATGCAAACAGCTAAGGTCGAAAGGAGACACCGGCCATGAGGAGTCTTATCGTTGACGGTTGTTCGATTGGCAGGATCGCGAGAGGCGTGATCTTCAGTGTTTCGCTGTGCCTTGCCGGATCGGCCTTGGGGCAAACGGCGCAGTCCGATGCGCCCCCGTCCGATATGGGGGAACTGGGGTGGAGCTATCCGTCGGCCACGCCATTGCGGGTACACGTCGTGCGCGGCTACTCGTTCCGGCAATACCGGATGGAAGAAGCGCTGGCACACGTGGGGGCGAACTTCTTCACCGAGAGCACGCAATCGGATCGCGGCACGTCATCCTGGGGCACCTCGTCGCCCGACGCCGGTTGGCTCCGACGGTTCCCCGATGCGGCCGGACAAGCGATGAACCACCATCTGATCGTTGTCGGCGCCGTGGGTGCCACGTCCTTTGGCAAGAATCAGCAGATACTGGTCGACTTCGTTCGCCACGGCGGCTCCGTCCTGTTCCTTTGCGACAGCAGCACGCTCGGCAGCCAGTCGGCGAAGTCGCCTTTCGCTGAGATGGTACCGTTGGAGTTTCCGGCCGAGGGGCCTTGGCGACTGGAAACCGAGCAGCCCGACGAGCCCGTGGAGTTGAAGGCCGGCCCGGATGCCGCCGTGAAGAAACTGCCGAGTGTCGAGTCGGGTAGCCCGCCGCTGGTCTTCTCCTACTACAAGGTCAAGCCAAAGCCGGGGGCCAAGGTCCTGCTTCTCGCCGACGAGGACCCGGTTCTGATCCTCGGCGAGTTCGGCCGAGGCAAGGTGGCCGTGTTTGCCGCCACCTGCCGAGGCTATGCAAGGGACGGGCAGCTCGCGTACTGGGAGTGGGACGCCTGGCCGGGGCTGCTGGCAGACACTCTCCAATAACTGCTCGCCCAGTCCGACGATGCACCACACGGTTTCGATGAGAAGACGCGTCAGGTAATCACCGACGCCAAAGACCGGGCCTTCGACCTCTTGGATGGAGCCAACGAAGAAGGCCAACAGCAATTCGAGGAGCTCTTGCGTCGGGCTGCGCTGCGATGCCACGACAAACCGGCCGCCGATTTCCTCCTGCAACTGATAGCCGAGTATCCCCTTGCATTGCCCAACGACTTGGGCGGCGTTCTCGGCCAAACGCTCGGGCCGTGGGTCGATGAGAGTTCCGTCGAGCATGTCGATACGCTGATCGATTCCGCATCGCCGGGCAAGACCGTCTTGGGGTTGATCGCCTTGGGGACCACAAGGTCCGACGGGGCACAATCCACATTGGAGAAGTTCTACGCAACCGGCACACCCCGCACACAAGCAGGCTCGGTCTCATTGCCGGGCCTTGGCGACCCGCGGGGGATTGGGGGCGACCCACAGGGGATTGGGGCCCTTATGCAGGCTGAGCAGGACGCCGTACAAATCCGCCGCGCGGCCGTGACGGGGCTCGGACAACTGGGCGATCCGGCCGCACTGCCCGTTCTGGGCGAAGCCATCGCCGCGTATGCTTCCGAGGGACGCTACGATGCGGACGCCCGGCCGGACGCCATCGAGCCGGCACATCGCGATTACCAAAACGCCGTCTTGGCGTCGTTGCTTTGCGGCGACGTCGACGCCGCGGAGCCGGTCGTCGACTTTCTGATTCAGAATATTGCAATCGCCTCGCGAGCCGGGTCGGACGGCGGGGCCAACCCATCGGCCGACTGGCAGCAGCAGCTTTACGCTCGCCTGGCTGCGGTGCCCGACAGCGTGTTGCCGGCCCTGGCGAAAAAGATTGCCGGTGAAACCAGCAGCAGCGTGGTGCGCATGGCCTTGGCTGCCTTTGGTGGCAAGGAACTCTCGTCGGAGATTGCGGCCGTACTGAGCGAGAGTTCCGTTGCGGCCGTCGCGGAACTGGGGCGAAGCCGGCCCAAACAATAAGGATCCAGTAGCAAACTTGTTCTTCTTAGCAGAAACGAGAACTGCCGTGTATCGAAACCTACTCCTGCCGTCGTGTATCATCTTCTGTGTCGCTGCTTCCAACGTCTTCAGTCAGGAGGAACCGGCCGTTCCCGCGGTCCGAGGGTCGCTCATCGAGGACCGGGCCGCCAGAAAACTCCTCGAAGCGGGCGACGGCCGCTACGACGCGGACGAAGTTGCCAAGGCCGTCGAGGTCTGGCAATCGGTGATCGAGAGGTATCCCCGCAGCCGCGTTCGTCTCGACGCCCACATGCGACTGGGCGACTACTTCCTCGAACGAGATCGGTCCTACGATCAGGCGCGGCTTCATTTCGACGCGGTTGCCGACGAAGAAAACCGCGACGAAGCGCAACGGGCCGAGGCGACGCTGAAACTGGGTATGTGCTTCTACCACGGGCGTGACTACGGCAAGTGTTTCCAAGTGATGCGCGACGTGATCGAAGAGTTCCCCATCAGCGCCCAGGTCAACCAGGCCTATTACTACATCGGCTTGGGCCATTTCCAGCTCGGCCATTACAGCCGCGCCATCGCCGCCCTGGAGAAGGTCGGGACCACGCTGGCGGAAGGAGACGGCCGGGTCGCAACACTCGAGATCGGCAAGCGACTGTTCGCGAAAATCGAAGATGCCGATTTGGCCGTTCTGGATCTCGGCCAGATCGTCCAGGTCCGCTGCGAGGCCACAAGCGGCGACGTCGAAACGATCGACTGTTATCCCGTCGGCAGAAACGTGCGGATCGTGCTCGGATCGATCGTCACTCGCCTGGGCAAACCGATCGCCGGCAACGGCCAACTCGAAGTGAAGGGCGACGACAAGGTCCGCGTCACCTATATCGACCGGCACACGAGCGAGCAAGAGTTGGATCGAAAGGTCCTCTTCGAAGTGGTCGTGGTGGGCAGCGCCCGTGTCCAGATCACCGACGGTGCGTTCAGCGAGTCGCTACACGGCGTGGTGCTCGGCAAAGGAGTCAACGTGCAGATCGCCGACGCCGACCGGGATTTGTCCGACAACGCCGACTCGCTCAAGGCCGCGATCGAAGTCTACCGGCGGAAGACCGACGCCGAGCTCGATGCGGAGTTGGCCGAGGCGGCCGTCAGTGAGGAGGTCGCCGAGGACGGTGCCTTGCCGGAACGTGATACGCTGAAGCGCGTCGACCGCGTCGAGATCACCTTGACGGAAGCCCCCGTCAAACCGACGTTCTCGACGACCGCTCCGCTCGGCGATGAGTCGACGCAGCCCGAAACGGAATTGCCCGCTGCCGACACGCCCGAAAGCGAAACGGATTCGGATCCGCCTGCCGAGCAACCCGAACAGACCGTCGCCGAGGACGACTCGGTTCATTCGGGCGTCTTTCGCGCCGTGATACCACTCAAGAAGCTGGCCGAAGCGGACCAAGGCAACGACACCCTCGATGCACTGCCGGGCGACGTGATTCGCGTCGTCTACCTGGACGAGAAACATCGCGACGAAGGCATCAGGGAGGTTCGCACCGAGGCCCGTTGCCTGGAAGGGAACATCGGGGGAGTCCGCGTCACACGGGCCATCATCTACGACGAAGAACTGCGGATCCAAACCAAGCTGAGAACCGCCGACGCGCTGACCCGGATCGGAAATCGCTACAAGGAATTCGGGCTGAAAGAAAACGCCGACGAGAAGTACAAGCAGGCACTGACGGTTTGCGACGGGATCATGAGCGAAGCTCGCAAGCTTGGCGGAACCATGCTGGAACAAACGTACGTGCAGCTTTGGCAGATCTACTACGAGATGGACCGGCTGGGCCTGGCCGCCGCCATGTGCCGGCGATTGCAGACGGAGTTCCCCAGCAGCGGGTTCGTCGACGACGCACTGCTGCAAATGGCCGACGTGGCACGCGAGCAGGGCGACTATAATCGGGCAATCGGCATCTACAGCCGATTGGCCGGCCTGACGACGAGTCAATTGCGCGGCGAGGCACAGCTCGGCGTTGCCGAGTGCTACGAGCTCATGGCCGAAGCGGCCGGAGGCGCCGGTGCGTCCCAGTTGCACGACCGTGCGTTCCAGGAATACAAAAAGGTGTACGAGCAATTCCCCCAAAGCGGCCGCGTGGGCGAGGCGGTCGCCAAAATGGCCGACTACTACTACCGTCAGAAGGACTACGCCCGGGCAATCGACACGTTCGAGACGGTGCTGTCGAGCTATCCCGACGCGAAGTTCATGGACGTGATCCTCTTCAACTACGGCCGATGTCTCTATCGCATGGATCGCAAGCGCGAAGCCCAGCAGAGGTTCGACCAGTTGATCGCCGACTTCCCCGACAGCTCGCTCGCCCCCGACGCGAAGCGAATCTCCCAAGCCCTTTCCCAAGCCGGCTGACCACCCCCGGCTCTTACCAACTGTCCGACCACACACCACACTGTTCGATCGCAACCCCCATTCAAGGAAACGCCCGAGATGAAACGTACCATAATCCTGACGGTGATCGCATTGGGGCTTACCGCGTCGAGCCTGCCGGCCCAACAGGAAACTCCCGACGACAGCCTCAGCGACCAGGTGACACAACAGGCGTCGAAACTGGAAGGCGAACTCGGCAAATATCGCGACACGTCCTCGCAAGCGGCCGAGGTGTTGGTTCAGTTGGTCGATCTCTACCATACCCACGGCCGGGTCTTCGGACTGATTCGCGCGGGCGAGAAGTTCGCCGCCGCCCATCCGGCCGACCAGCGTCATCAGGCCGTGATGTTGAAGTTGATCGACGGGCTGCAAGCCACGTCGCGCGGCAAGGAGATGGTGGCCGCCTCTCGGCAGTTCCTGGCCCGTTACCCGGGCGCCCCCGAGTGCGCCGCGATCGAGGTGCGGCTTGCCGACACGCTGATACGGCTCGGCGACAGAGCACCCGCCGCCGATGCCTGCCGAAACGTCTGGAAGCGGCAGCAAGGCAATACGGTTGGGCGGAAGTATGGCGCGTTGGCCGTCCGCACCTACTCGCAGTTGGGTAGCCCCACATCGATCGAAAAGGCCGCCAGCCTGGCCGAAGAAATGCTCGACAAGCTCCCCCGCGGCCAGTTCGCAAAGTACATCGGCTACCAGGCCTTCCTGGAGTGGCAGCGGATCAACGAGCGGGCCAAGAGCAACGTGGTGGGCAACAAGTTGCTTAAGAAAGGGATCACCGACGACAAGCAAATGGCGATGGTACTCTACCTCGCGATGGCCGACAACTACAACCGTCTCCAGCAGTACGCCAACGCCGTCGACATCCTTCGCAAAGCGCGCGGGCAGGGCGATAACGCCGCTCTGCATCGCCAACAGATCGAGCGAATGCACTCGGCCGCCGCCAAAGGCAAGGAAATGGAGCCGCTCGTCCGAGAGTACCTCGGCAAGTATCGCGATCGCGACGACCGCCACCGAATGGAGAGCTATCTTGCCCAGGCCTATTTGCGAACCGA